>CALMAP010000307.1:1807-16882 GCA_937859825.1 uncultured Terriglobus sp.
ACAAGAACCGCGAGCCGGCAGGTTAGCTAGTCAGCAAGTCAGCTAGATTTGTAAGGGCGGGGCGGGCGGCCACGCCCTTTTTGTTTCTGAAGGAAAGGGTGGTGCGTGTGAATGTGTTGGAACGGCTGCGGACTTTCGTTCGCGGCGAGACGAAGTTGGAGGCGGCGGATGCCGGGCCGTCGCGGAGGACCCAAGCATTGCCTGCGGTGCTGACGCCGTGGCGACCGGGCATGGGTGCGGCGCTGCCAAAGCCGACGGCACAGAACCTGCGCCGATTTGCGGAGCTGCCTTATGTGCGGCGGGCGGTGAACCTCGTGAAAGACCGCGTGAGCAGCATGGAATGGCAGGTGCGGCTCAAACGCGATGCCGTCGCCACGCCGGAGACGGCGGCCATGCTGCGGATGATTCGACGTGCGTTTGAACGTCCGAACGGGCAGGACAGCTTTCGCACGTTTGCCGAGCAGGTGCTGGAGGACGTGATCGTGGGCGGCTTCGGCGCAGCGGAAGTCGAACTGACAGGTGATGATGCCCACCCGTTCCGGTTGTGGCCGGTGGACGGCGCCACGATCCGCATGGAAACGGGATGGGACGGTTCCCAAGACAAGCCGCGCTACCAGCAGGCGACTGGTCGAGTCGGGCAGGACGCCACGCTGCCGCTGCTGGACCGCGAGCTGATGTATGTGCGGCTCAACGCGCGGACGCATACGCCCTACGGCCTGGGGCGTGTGGAAGTGGCGTTCGAGACGATCAGCCAGTTTCTGCAGGCGCACCGGTATGCGGGCAAGCTGGCGTCGAACAGCGTTGTGCAGTATGCGTTGTGGCTCGATGAAACCACGCCGCAGCAGCATGAGCGCCTGATCCGCTGGTGGCAGGACGAAGTAGAAGGCACCGGCCAGGTGCCGATCCTGAGCACAGAGCGCAAGCCGGAGGTGCTGCGCTTTGCCGGCGGCACCGATGCCGATCTGCGGCTGCAGTGGCAGGAGTTCCTCTTGCGGGTGATGGCGAACGCCTTCGACCTGCCACCCATGTTCCTGGGCCTTCACGGCGACGTGAACCGGTCGACTGCGGAAGAGATGAGCGAACAAGCGTTTCAAACGGCGGTGCTGCCCGTTGCGTCGCTGCTGGCAGAACACCTGACGCGTGACGTGCTGGGCAAGGCGCTCGGCCTGCATGAGTACGAGTTCGTCTTTCTGGCGGAGGCGCGCGACGAGGCTGCCGAGGTGGACCTGCAGGTGAAGCTGCTGCAGGCAGGCGTGCTGACAGTGGAGGAGGTCCGTGCGATGCGTGGACTAAACAGCGAGTCAGCAGGTCAGCGAGAGAGCAAGTCAGCTTGAGAGGAGAACATGGTGCGGCTTGAGGCAATGGCGGTGGAATTTCCAGAGGTGCAGGGGCACCCCAACCGCGTTCCGTTTGATGGCGTGTTGACGCTGGTGGATGCGCCGAGCGACAAGGCTCCCAACGGCGCGCGCGGGCACCGCGTGGTGCTGACGCGCGCTGCCGCCGAGGCAGCGTTGCCCAGCCTGCTGGGCATGGCGGTGGATTTTAAATCCGGCTGGGACGGCCACGATACGAAGCAGAAGTGCGGCATCGTGACGGCGGCGGCGATCCACGGGAACCAGTTGCGGGTGACCGGCTACCTGTTCGCGCGGGACTGGAGCGAGATGATGCGCGAGATGGAGGCGCATGGCGACGATGTGCTTGGCATGAGCTACGAATTGGCCGATGCCCACGTGGAAGACATGCGCGCAGAGCAGTGGCGGTTGACCAAGGTGACGTTCACCGGCGCAGCCATCCTCCTGAAGGCAAAGGCGGCGTACCGCGCGACCAGCTTTCGCGTGGTAGGGCAGAGGGCGGCGTCGCACGGGCATGGCGTCCGTCTGCGGGGGCGGCGGTGGGAGAGCCATGCGCCCGCGATGCGACCGATGATGGTGTCCCGCGGGAAGGAAGCTACGATCGTTCGATAACCGTTTGATTGAGGAGATGAATATGGAAGAACAGGAAAACATTGCGGTGATCGCGGCGGAGATCGAGCCGGACAGCAACGTGCTGCAGGCGCTGGAGCAGAGGATAGCCGCGCTGGAGAGTGCGCTTGGCGAGTTGCGCAGCGTAGCCGCGAGTGGCACAGGCTCCGGACGCAAGACGGTGGCAACGGCCCCTCCGCGTGAGGGCAATGCCGCCGCGCTGGATGCGGCCCTGGGCAGTCTGAGCCTGGAGCAGCGGATCGCGGTGAAGAGCCACATGCTGCGGAGCGGCTTGCTGTAGAGTCATCCATCTATTTGGATGTTTGTCATACCGCAGCGGAGTGGAGGGATGACAAACAAGATCGAGCACTAAAAGGCGTGGCCGCAATGGCCGCGCCTTTTGTTTTCAGAAGAGAAAGAGAGAGCAGATGATCGCACAGTTCAAGGACATTCACGCCGCGGCGGACTATATCGGACCGGGCGCGGTGGAAGTGCAGCAGTACCAGTCGGAGATCACGGACATCGTCCGTCGGCGCGGCGTCTTCGGGCAGCGCATCAAGCAGGTTCCCGCCACCGGTCACCCTTCGAGATTCTTCGAGGAGACGGGCATCCCTTCGCCCTCGCTGGCCGCAGGCTTTGTGGACCCGCGCAACATCGTTGCGCCGGTGGTCACGCCCACGCGGGTGGAGCGGTCTGTGCCGCTGAAGGCGCTGGTCGCGCAGTTGAATTACAACCTGTTCGACATGGAACTGGGCGCGCAGCAGAGCCAGTTTGCTTACCTGCAGGCCAAGGATCTGGCCGACACGGTAGAAGGCGTGATGCGCACCCACGACGTTGCCCTGTGGAACGGCGCGGACACCAGCCTGAGCACGCCGACCAGCGTGCAGTACTTCGGCGCGTCGTCGCAGATCGTGGCGGGCGGCAACACCGTGACCATCGGTGCGAACCAGAGCATCGTGGACGGCTTCAAAAGCACAATCGCGCTCATGGTGGCGAACAGCAACTACGCCGTGCGGCCCACCGCCATCTACGCCAACCCGGTGCGGCTGGACCTGATCGACCGCGAGATGAAGACCGCCTTCAACGTGGTGCTGAACACGAAAGAGATTGCCGCGGGCGTCTCGGTGAAGATGCTGTCCACCCAGGCGGGCGAGATCCCGCTCATTCCCGAGTGGACGCTGGGCTACACCGGCACGCCGGGCTCCGGGTCCGCCGTTCTGCCCGCGTACATCGTGACGGAAGACCTGATCGAGTACCACTGGCTGACTGACCCGAACCCGCGCGTCTTCCAGCTCGGCACGCCTGGGTCGCTGGCGTCGCAGTACGTGGTGGTCAAGTTTGGCGGCTTGGTGGTGAAGGGCGCGAACTACGCACACTACCAGGTGCTGGTGGATCGATAGCGCCGAGTCAGCAGGTCGGAGCTGACGCTTCGATGGTTGTTTGAGAACGGAGGGCTCACTTCGACAGTAGTTGAGGTGAGCCCTCTGCTTTGGAGAAAGTGAGGCGGGATGGGTTACCTGGAACCTTCGGAGTACGTCCTGTTCGGGTTGGAGGCGGAGACGCCGGATGCGCTGGTGAACGCCGCGTCGGCGATGGTGGATGCGTTCTGCCGACGACCGTCGCTCGCGGTGACGGCGTATGTGGAGCGGCTGCGCTTCGGGCGCGACCGGCAGACGCTGCGGCTGAGCCATGGGCCGCTGGCCGCGGTGAGTGGCGGTGCGTCTGCGATCACGGCGTGCCGCGTGCGTCTGCGCAGCGTGGATGGATGGAATGCAACGCCGATGCAGCGCGATGCCGCAGTCTTCGGTCTGTGCGGTGCGTGGAGTGACGTCGATCCGGCACGGATCGCGGGGTATGCAAATGGCGAGATCGAGCTTGCGGGTCACGTGCTGGGCCTGGGCTATGACGAGGCCGAGGTGAGTTACACAGCGGGCTTCCACGAGATGCCGCAGGCCGTGAAGCTGGCGGTGGCGCAGATCGTGCGAAACGCGCAGGCCACGCCTGGGTTGAACGTGAGGCGGCAGCAGGTGGACGCGATGGAACTGGAGTACTTCGCTCCCGGCTTGCTCGAGGATGAAACGAAGCGGCTGCTGCGGCCCTTTGTCTCCGTGAGGCTGGCGTGAGCGGGGCGGTTTCGGCGCAGGCACTGCTGCGCGCATTGGGCGGCGCTGCGGTGCTGGTCCGGTTTGCCTTACCGCCTGGCGGCGAGGATGGCGAGGAGCTTGGCCTGGCTTCTCCTGAATTTCACGAGGTGGAGCTGCGGCCTGTGCTGGTGCGTCTGCTGCAGGGCCGGACGACGGTGCTGGCGGATGCGTCGGTGATGGAGTCCACGCTGGGCACGGATGATGTGAAGGCGGTCCTGCTCTCTGCGAGTTCGGTCACGGTGCGTGGTGAGAGCTTCCGAATCGAGGCGGTGGAGCGGCGGGCTGTCTTTGGCAGGGCGTACCTGTACCGGCTGCTGCTCGCGGAGAAGGAGGGAGCGCGATGAGCTTTCAAAATGCGAAGGACACCTTCTATCTCACGCTGCGCGACCGGCTGGCCGTACTCAATCCGGACAGGACGGTGGTCGTGCGGAGCGGGACGCGGCCGGGAATCCTGGTGGAAGAAAACGAGAGCGCCGACGCACCTGGAGCCACGGTAAGCGACGTCTTCATCCTGCATTGGACCGGCTTCACCTCTGACACCGGCGAAGCGTTGCCGCTGGAGCGCGCCCGTTGCGAAGTCCGCTACGCCACGGGCGGCCTGCCGGAAGTGGCAGGCATGGACCGTGGCCGTGCGCTGCAGGCGATGGATGAGGAACTGCAGGCCATGCTGCAGCCAGCAAGCGCTCCGCTGGTCGCCTATGGCGGCGCGGCACCGGTGACCGGCACAAGCCGCGTTTTCTGGAGCGATGCGGAGTACGGCAACGCGACCGTGGCTGCGAGCCGCCTTGAGCGCGTGGTTACGGTGGAGGTGTTTGCGTGGAAGGAGGAGCTATGAGCGCGCTTCAAGCAATGTCGCCGGTGGTCCGAGGCGTGCGCATGTTCGTTGCACCGGTGGACCGGGAGAGCGGCACGCCGCTGGTTTTCGACCCGGCGGCGAAGGGCAGGTTCGAGTTGGACGCGGTTCACGAAGGCTGGTTCGATCTCGGCTGCGTGGCCGGCCTGGAGCGTGCGTCAGAAACGACGTTTACCGGAGTCTGGAGCGGCGCACCGGCACTAATGAAGACAAGGGCGCGGTCAAAGATCGCGGCGGGCCTGCGCTGCACCTTTGCGGGTTGGAGCAGGCTGGCGCTGGCGTTGAGCAGCGGTTCGGCATGCATGAACCTGTTGCGCGTGGGCACGGCGGCGGCGCACACGGATTCGGGTGGAACCGCCGAGCCGGGCATCCCGGTGCTGGCCGGTTCGACCGCAACTTTGCTGCAACTTCCTGCCGGTTCCGCGGTGCAGGCGGGTGACCTCGTGGTAGTGGATGAGGACTACGCCGGGCAGACGGGGTATGTGGGCGCGGTCATTGCGGGCGGCTATGTTGCCTCGCCGGACGCGGTCGCCAACTCTGTGGACTATGTGCGGCGGGTGAGTTTCAACGTGGGCCGCGTCGTGAGCGTGCAGGCGGCGACGTCTGCGTTGGTCGTGACGCTTGCCTCGCCGCTCTTCGCGGGTACACCGACAGCGTCGATGAAGCTGGCCGTGGTGGAGGGCTTTGTGGACCGCGTGGGCGGCAGCTTCGTAAGCGAGTGGTCTGTGCTGCTGGTGATGGATGGCGTGCAGGGCGACCGTGTGCTTCTCCACTATCCGCGTGTTCAGAGCGCCGGAGCCAAGCCGGAAGAGAGCAGCGATGTGGCCGCGGGTTTGCAGCGCGTGCGCCTGCAGGCAGAGTTGCACGCTTTGCCCGTGACCGACCCCAACGATGGCGAGGCCGTGCTGTGCTACCGCAGCTACCTGCCCGCGTCGGGGAGGCTGCCATGAAGCTCCACATCGACAACCTCGACGGCAACGGCTTCGTGGACTACACCCCCGCGCTGTTGGCAAGCGATCCGCTGACGATCCAGAGGGTACGCGGGCAACGGACTACCTGTATTGCCGGTCTGGACGTGAGCGGCAATGCCCTGCCTGTGCCTGCGGACCGGGCACGCGTGCGGGTGAAAAGCGACACGGGTAGCCTGCTGTTTTCGGGCTACGTGACGCGCACGCCGCTGCATCCCGCAGCTGCGGAACTGAGTAGCGGCAAGTGGCAGTCCGCGCGGCTGGAAGCCGCGGAAGACGCGTGGCTGCGGAACACAGCCGCAGATGCGTCACTGCAGCCTGCCGGTTCCGCGCTGCACCCGATCAACCTTACGGAAGATGCGGTGAAGCTGCAGGCTCCCGCCGCGGAGGCGCTTGCCATGCGCGCGGCGGACGTTACGGTGAGCGGCGCCGTGGAGGCTACGACCTATGTGACGGAGCTGTTTCAGGGGGACGGGACAACGGCTTCGTTCTCCCTGATGGATGCGCCTTTCCGCGAGGCGAGTGCTGCCACGCTGCTGGCCGACAGCTTCGAAACGGGCCGCTTCGACGAGCGTGTCTGGAGCTTGATCGATCCGGGCGGGTATATCGGCTTCGGCAGCGCGGGTCTGCGCGTAAGCGGCGGCAATGGCTTCGACGGGCAGACGGTATTACGTGCGAGTGCGATGTTCGAAATGGGCGGCACACTTACTGCGGAGCTAACCGAGGTGCAGTTGAAGGCCGGCAGCGATGGCGTGCTGCTGGGCATGTACAGCAACATCGTGACCGTACCGAACTGCTTTGCGGGCTTTCGCGTGAAGGGCAGTGCGGGTGCGCACACCCTGATTGCGCTGGTCAACGGCGCAGAATGCGGCACGGCCTTCACCTTCGAGCCAGGCCACAGCTATACCCTGCGCCTGCGGCTGCACTGCACTGAGGTGCAGCGCGTGCCGGGCACCTGGCAGGTGCTGGCCAACGGCGGGGTGCAGGCGTTCGGGCACGGTGGCGGCGCGCCGCTGGTGGAAGCGCCGATGCAACTTGTCTTCGAGGTGCAGGACCCTGGCTTGGCGTCGAACACGGTCGCGACGGTGCTGTACACGGGCGCGGTTGCTGCCTCGCCCGCACAGTGTGTATTCGCACCAGTTAACAGCGTGGACATGCAGTGCGAGGCGGGTTCCTGCAGAGTACGGCAGCAGGGCTCCGCGTGGGTGGTGAGCACGCTGCCGGATGGTACGGTGGTTCCCCGGCGCGAAGGCGCTCCCGAGAGCGGCGCGGACTTTTCGCTGAGCGGAAATACGCTGCTGTTCTACTCAGGCCGCGTGCCGGCCGCGAACGAGACAGTTACGGTAACGTACCGGCGCGCACAGCGATCGCAGGCCAGGCTTCAGGACCAGGACGCACTGACTGTGATGGCGAATCAGGGACTTCCAGGGTTGTCGTCATGGTCAGGCACGGTGCACTTGCCCGCGCCGCGGAGTTCCGCGGATTGCCGCTATGCCGCGCAGGCACTGCTGGCTTTCGCTTCGGATGGGGCGACCGGAGTGGCGGGAGAGTGCACGTTTGCCACCTCCAGCGATACGGGAAACATTCAGCCCGGCGACCGGTTGCTGCTACCGTTACGCGGCGGGAATCCTTTTCTCGTGCCGGTGAAGTCGGTCCTGCTGGTGGATGGTAACGCCATGCCGGAAGTGCTGACCTGCACGGTCCGGTTCGCGCAGGACCGTGACAGCGGCCTGTCCTTTACAGTAAGCGACACGATCCCAGACGGCGTGCCGGTCCCGGCACCGCTGAGTGAGGCACCGGCTTTATCGAAGCTTTCCGGTCTACAGGTTGTGAGCATCCGCGAGGCGGCGCTGCAGATAGATGCAGGAACAGACGCGCCCAGCGGAGGCGGCTTTGAGGTGCGCCGCCGTGACAACGGGTTCGGCAGTGGCGATGCGGACACCGTGTTGCAAAGCCCGGTACGCAGCTTTTCTATTCCGCGCGCTGCATTCCGGGAACGTTTCTACGTGCGCATGTACGACGGCTCGCTGCCTCCCATGTATTCCGAGTGGTCGAGCATCGTTGTGACGCATTTGCCGGTGAGTTAGCAACGCTGGTGGGAAGCAAGAACCGTGGGAATCGAAACAAATGGAAGGACGGAACCAATGACGGACTTTGAAGCGCAGGTGCTTAGCGACCTGAGCGCATTGAAGAGCCAGATGCACGCGCTGCTCGGCGTGGGACAGCCAGGGCGGCTTGCCGCGCTGGAGGACCGTGTAGAGCAGCATGAGCGCACCGTGCAGCGCATGAAAGGCGTGGGTGGCCTGCTGAGTGTGGCGCTCACGCTCTTCCACATTGCGCTGGACACGGTGCGGCGTTGATGGCCGCCTGAAGCCATCTTTACAAGGAGAAGAAATGAATTTTCTGAAGCTGTTCTTACGCGGCGTCGCTTTGCTGCCGGGCATGGTACAGGGTGTTGAGTCTATCTTTGGAGCGAAGACGGGCAAGGAGAAGCGTGATGCCGCGCTAGAGATTGCGAGCGCTTCCATCCACATGCCGGAGGCCATTGCAAACAAGACCATTGTGGATGGAGACAAATTCTCCGGTGGGCTGAGTATGGTGATTGATGGCGTGGTGGCTTGTTTGAATGCGAGCGTGTGGGCCAAACCGTAGCTCGATAAGAGTCCCTCTCAAACTGTCATTTCGACCGGAAGCGGTGCTCTCCGTTTGCTTCGCTCCGGTCAGAAGGACAGTTCTGAGGTGATCCGTAGCGCTCTTGTTGAACACACCGGTGTCAAGCAGCTCATACTCGGTATCGGAGCACAGTCGGCACTCCCGTCCGTCCAGCCCAGCATGCCGTGTTTGCCCTAGCGATAAGCGTGGTACTGCGCCATGTCAAAGGTGAAGCTGGTCCTGGAATCGGTGAAGCTGATCCTGGAATTGGTGAAGCTGATCCAGGACTTCTCGTCTTCCCAGTCATGCTCGCTCACGATGGCCCACTGCCGTTCGGGCAGGTAGGTGCCTCATCGCCGCCAGTCTTTCTTCGCGCGCATTGGCCTTCTCAACGCGTAGCTCCTCTGCGGTCTGCATTGACCAACCCTCCAGGGACAGCTTTCCTGCGATGCACGGCACAATTCCTTGACCCTAAGGAGAAGACGGTGAGCTTTGCCACCTGCGCTTCCCAATCGCGGCAGCAATGATCGTATGGGTGAAGACTTGCGCGTAAACTTAAGAGCGCAGTATGCATCGCTCACGAACATTGAAGGGATCTCCGTCCCTGCCACTCACGGAGGAACAACGAACAGCCTTTGGCCGATGTCTTCTGAATTGGTACTGGCTCAATGCGCGTGATTTGCCCTGGCGGCGCGGCCATGACCCGTATCGCACCTGGGTTTCTGAAATCATGCTGCAGCAGACACGCGTAGCTGCCGTGCTGGAGCATTACCAGGTGTTCCTGCAGCACTTTCCTACCGTGTTCGCGCTGGCGCTGGCGCCGGAAGAGGACGTGCTCGCGCGGTGGAGCGGGCTTGGCTACTACCGGCGGGCCAGGCTGCTGCATCGTGCGGCACGCTTTCTCGTGCAGGAACGGGACGGCATTCTTCCGAGCACAGCCGCGGAGTTGCGCAAGCTGCCGGGCATCGGCGCATACACTTCCGCAGCCATTGCGAGCATTGCCTTCGGTGAGGCCGTTGCGGTGTTGGACGGAAACGTAGAGCGGGTGCTGCTGCGGATCGCGGGTCGCGCCGAAGGCGTTGACCGCGCTTCAGAAATTTTTCTGCAGACGTTCGCGCAGTCCCTAGTAAGCATTCATGAACCGGGGGATCACAACCAGGCAATGATGGAGTTGGGCGCAACGGTTTGCCTGCCCCGTAACCCTTTGTGCCTGCAGTGCCCGGTCTTCAATTTCTGCCGCACACGCGGCGAGCACCCTATCCAGCCGCGCACTCCTATGCGGTCTGAGCGCACCGCTTATGCTCTGACTACACGCAAAGGCCGGGGCACCGTCCGCGGGGTTGAGGTGCTGCTGCACCGCCGGTCAGAGGGCATCTTCCTCATGGCCGGCATGATCGAACTCCCACCACTGACTCCGCCGCCCGCCACGGAGCCGATGTTGCGTCTGCGCCACGCCATCGTGGGCACCAACTACTACGTGGAGATTTTTTCGCTCGCCCAGAGGAGACAGGTCGAACGGCACATGAAACATGCAGGTGAGAAGCCGCCCACCAAACCGGACCTGATCTGGGCACCGGTGCGCCGCCTGCATGGCTTGCCGCTTACCGGTCTTGCCCGCAAGGTGCTACAGCGCAGTGGATTGATGACTGCCAAGATTCAGCCTGGAATTGTCTCTGCAGGCAATCTAGACCAGAAAGAAAAAGATGAAGTGCCGCTGCTTACCGGAAGGCACCACCGCGCCAGTGATGGCGGCCCGGACCTCTGATCGCATGGCACAAAGCCTGCATCATGGAAACCGAGACAACAGAAGGGTGCCAGTCTGCATTTCTTATAACAGCGGTTGGCTGTAGAGTGCCGGCGCGGAAGGAAGAGTTCATGGCGATTGAAAACAAAGGAAACGCAGTCTGGCATGGAGGACTGAAGGACGGCAGCGGCACTATCAGCACAGGTACCGGGGTGCTCAAGGAGCAGTCGTACACCTTTGCCTCACGTTTTGAAAACGGCAAGGGCACCAACCCAGAGGAGTTGATTGCCGCGGCGCACGCCGGCTGCTTCTCCATGGCACTCTCCGCCGAGCTGGAGAAGGCTGGACACAAGGGAGACGAAGTCAAAACGGCAGCAACGCTTACGCTGGACTTTGTGAGCGGAGCCCCCACAGTCACAAAGATCCATCTCGTGGCGGAGGCGAAAGTACCCGGCATCGACGAAGCGAAGTTCAGTGAGATCGCGAAAGGCGCGAAAGAAAACTGCCCAATCTCGCGCCTGCTGAAAGCAGCCGAAATCACGCTGGATGCCAAGCTGGTCCAATAGGCCGGGAGCTAGTCGTAGCAGAGAAAAGCAAAGGCCTGAGCATATCGCTCAGGCCTTTACTGTCTATTCCCTTGCCCTTACTTCTTTTTGCTGGCCTTATACGATGTGATGACCTTCTCGTCAAAGCCGGCCATGATCTCTTTCACTTCCGGGGCAAATCTGCCATTCGGTTGCAAGTCAAGGTACTTGGAATAAGCCTCAATGCATCCGGGAGGCGGGATGATCTTTTGTGATTTGGGATCGACGGTGCTCTTCCCGATCAGGGAGGCGCCCTTGATGTAATAGGCGTCAGCCTTGGTGGGATCGGCGGCAATGGCTTTATCTGCCATCGCTGCAGCTTCATCGCTGTTGCCTGCATTCTTCAGCGTGACAGCGGCGTTGAAATAGTACATGCCACCTTTTGCAGGCTCCGCCTGTGCGGCCTTGTCGTAGGCATCAGACGCTTCCTTCGGCTTGTTTGCTTTGCCGTATGCCTGGCCCAGGCCGTTGTATGCCGCACCCGCGAAGCTGGGGTTCGGCTTCTTGCTGGCGGTATTGGTGTCAATGGCCTTCTGATAGCTGTTGGTCGCGTCGTTTATCTCGGTCGTCTTCTTGGAAGAGTCCTTCTCAGCGCCCGCCTGCCCTAGCTGCGCATTGCCGAGTTCCAGCCATAGAATTGCCTCATCCGGCTTCTGGCTGGTGGCCTGCTGCATGTCGGTTACGGCGGCGTCAAAGTTGTTGGCCTTCTCCTCATCGCGCGCTTTGGTCAGCAAGGCATTCAGGTTGCCGACTGTCTTGTTAACATTCATCAGTTCGGCGTTCTTCTTCTTGAACTCCTCGATCTGCTTGCGCTGTTCCGGAGTCATGGTCTTCAGGAACTCTTCGCGCGTCATGTCGTCGTTCACGGTCAGGTTGTCGCCCGGCTTCACGACCACGTGCTCGACGTAGTCCACGGTCTTGTCGTTCACCTGGTAGAACAGCACGTAGTCGCCGGGTGCGATGCCGTCGCCCTTATAGTTGCCGGTGGCATCTACGGGAAAGGTGTACTGGTATTTGCGTTCCGCATCCTTGGTCGAGGTGCGGTCCGTGCTGAACTTGACGGCACCTTCCTTGACCGGCTGGCCCGCCGCGTTCTGGATGCTGCCATGAACGCTGCCGGGTGCAGGCGCCTGAGAGAACGCCGGGGTCGCCATAGCCATTGCAAGTGCGGCCATGCTGAGTGAGGTCAACTTCTTCATGAGTTTCTCTGCTCCTGACGAGCCAATCCTGTCGGCTGGTCCGTTCTTATATTCAACGCGAAATGCCTCGCCGAGTCGCGCATCAATCGCCCCGGCCGGCTGCATAGGGAATCGGGTCTGCCAGCCCTGCCTCACGGAATGCCCGCAGCCGGAGAACGCAGCTTTCGCACATGCCGCAGGCTGCATCGCCGTCTGCATAGCATGACCAACTTACATGGAATGGCGCGCCCAGTTCAACACCGAACCGTACGATCTCACTTTTGCGCAACTGAATGAGCGGCGTGACAACACGGATGTCTCCGCGTTTGGTGCCTTGCCGGACGAGTTCGTTGAACGCGCTGTAGTATGCCGGACGGCAGTCGGGATAACCGGAACTGTCCTGTTCTACCGCGCCGATGAAGACAATCTTCGCGCCCAGAACCTCTGCCCAACTGACCGCTGCGGAAAGAAAGTGCGCATTGCGAAAGGGTACGTATGTGACCGGAACATCTACACCGATACTGGTCTCATCCGCCGGTGCTTCGGGAACCGGAATTGCGGTGTCGGTGAGCGCCGAGCCGCCGATGATCCGAAACAGATCCATGCGTAGCGGGAGAAACTGCCTGAATCCCAGGGTTACTGCTGCGTCCTGAGCGGACTGCAGCTCTCTCGCTTCCGCACGCTGCCCATAGGAGAAGTGGAGTGCGTAGGCTTCGTAGTCCCGCGCGGCAAGCGTGGCGCACACCACCGAATCCATTCCGCCGGAAAGGCACACCACAGCTCTTTCTTTTGAAGAGGCCGCTTCAAAAGCCATGGCTACAGATCGTCTCCGTTATCAGCCAACGACGCTCCCCGGGTTGAATTGGCACCGACCGTGGTTTCGGAATCCAGCAGCCCGCCTGCGGGTACGGTATTCAGCAACTCACGCGCGGTTTCAACGTCGGAAAGGCGCACCTGCAGCCTTGCGCCACTCATAGGAAGCAGGATGTTTGCTTCTTCCCCGGAGAGAAACGATTCAATCCCGGAACCATCAAGAACGGACTGCGCAAGTTGCGCGTCGCCAACTTCGGAGTAGCTTGCGACCGTTACATAGTCGTCTTCGTCACGTTCTGCCATAAACCTATTCACCTTTCGCTCATGCTAGGACGCTGGACAGCCGCCTGTGGCTGTATAGAAAAAGCAGTACGCAACGATCGGCCAAGTTCGCCAAGACGCTATGACATTGCGGCCTTTGCGCGAGGTTGGCGTACGTTGCGCACTGCTTTTCGGACTTGCTAGTTCTTAGACTGCTCGTGTTTGTCGCGCCCGGGGTTATCTGCGTCGACCAGTTTCGGCGTGCTGACTGCTCCGAGCGTCATCTTCTGCGCTTCCGTATCGATGCGACGTGTACGCGTGAACGGCGCTAGCGTCACCATGCTGCGTGTCTTCAGCGATTCCAGAATGCCCTCAAGCACACGAACATCCGCAAAACCCTCTTCGCCGTCCGGTTCGGGATTGATGTTGTTCAGAATGCAATCGGAAAAGTACTTCAACTCACCGCCGAAGTGATCGGTATTCTTGAAGCTCTCGGTCGACTTCTTCTCGCCGATGGTGACTGTTTGTTCCAGGCCCTTGCCGAACATGTAGGCCGGATCGAGCATAACGCTACCCTTGGTGCCCATCGCGACCAGCGAGTTGGTCGCGTTGCCGTAGTAGGACACGTTGAACTGGGCCAGCCGCTCGTTGGGAAAGCGCAGCGTGACCGCGACGGTGTCGTAGAAGTCCTGGTCAAAACCGCTCTCCGGATGCTTCGCGCCTATGGCGATCGCTTCCGTCGGCTCGTCCTCAAAGATGTAGCGCGAAGCGTTCACAGGGTAAGGTCCCATGTCCAGAACCGGTCCCGCAAGATCACCATTGTGCGAACGATGGTTTGTCGGGTCGACCATCTGCGCGAAATTGGACGAGAAGAAGTTCACCTGTCCAAGGTCACCCGAACGCACTTTGTCGATAGTGGCGAGCGTTGCCGGTTCGAAGTGCAGCCGGTAGGCCACCATAAGCTTCGCCCCTGAGCCTGTTTTTGCGGCCTTTTCCGCTGCAAGAATCTCCTGGCATTTTGCCGTGGAAACCTCCAGCGGCTTCTCCGTCAACACATGGATACCAGCATTCAGCGCGGGCACGATGAACTCGGCATGCCGCCAGTTCGGCGTGGCGAGATAGATCGCATCGAACGTGCCGGACTGCAGTGCCTCATCAAACTGCTCGTAGGAGAACGTGGCTTCGACGTTGTACTGCTCACCCAACTCCGAAGCTTTAGCCGGGTCTCCGGTCACCAGCGCCGCGATCTTCGAGTTGCCGGTGTGGTCCACCCCCGGCATCAGGTCTTCCTGCGCGATGTCCCCCACTCCCACAATCGCATAACGTACCTTACGATCCGACGCCAAGCCAAGTAATTCCTTGATTCCCATATCTCTTACCCCCGTCTCGATACGATTGGATGCGGGGGTACAAGCACGGCGGAACGTCGGCGCAATGTAGCGCGGCAGACTGTTACGGGCGGCCCGGCAATCGATCGCGATACTTCGGCCAGTTCGTAACCAACTCGCGGACGACGACATTGCCCACGCGATATGCGTTCTCCACCGCTGGCATGTAGGCGCTATAGGTGCGGATCTTCGTTTCCGCAAGGCTCTCTGCGGCAGTAATGCCTGTGCGCTGCTGGTCGTAGTTCGAGGCTGTGCGCAGCACCATCAAGCGGTCGATGTCTACCCGCCCGGCACGCGCCAGCCATGTGAGCGATTGCAGCGTCCCCGAGTCTTCCATTCCGGTCACGGTATAGGTGCCGGCACCACCCGTCTGGTACTTCACCCATTCGTTTGCCCACTCGCTCAGGAGTTTGCCATGGAAAAAGGTGGAGGAGGAGATGTTGTCTCCTCGCAGCACCGATGGCGGGTAGTGTGCCGCCTCTTCTGAGAACTGCATGCGCCGTTTCGCCAACATGGGATCGTCCGGCAG
>CALMAP010000307.1:16892-17324 GCA_937859825.1 uncultured Terriglobus sp.
ATCCGGCGAGGTTCTCGTTCAGGTGAAAGGCCATGCCGTTGTCGTCGGAGCGCGGCTGCTCATAGGGTGTGCTTTTGCGCAGCGGCACGTATCCGGTGGGCCAGTCTTTCGGGGCTTCCCGCGCGTCGATCTCATGGGCCAGATCGCCGTCCACAACCCAGTTCGACCACACCGCAGAGCCGAGCGATCCCTGTGCCGGGTTGATGCCCGCAATGCCGGCCACCAGCCAGTACGCGTGCGAGAAGTCGAAACGCGGGTCGCTGCCCAGCGCCATGATCGTCGCGGCCGCCCGGACAGTACCGATGCCGGTCACAATGCCAAGTACGCCATCGTCGTTCATCATGGCATCGTGGTAAGCCGTGGGCAGGGCGTAGCGGTGTGTCAGGTGCTCGCCCTCGGCCCACTTCTGGAACTCGCCGGGGAAGTCACCAG
>CALMAP010000307.1:17334-17911 GCA_937859825.1 uncultured Terriglobus sp.
ACTTTGACCTGGATCGGTGCGGATTGCGGTGCCTGGCCGCCGAGGCAAAGGCTCGTAAACGCGAGAAGGGCGAGAGCAGGGAGTCGCATAAGCCATGATAGGTGCCTCTTGCGGCAGATCCGTCTTGAGTTACACGCCCTTTTTCTGCGGCTCCCAGACGAACTTATGAATCTGCAGTGAGAGTCTTGCGGGCAGGCCATCTTCCAGCATCCACCCCACTAAGTCGCGCGCATCCAGTTCCATGTTGTCCGCGGAGCGCAGCGGCGTGGGTGACTGCAGGAACGCTGGCGAGAGCAGGACGCCTGCAATCGTTCGACTTAGAAGGTGTTCGCGAATGAAGTCACGGGCGAACTCGTAATCGCGCCGGTCACGCAACACGAACTTGACTTCGTCGCGTGCGGTCAGTGTGTCGAGATTGCTCATGCGAAACGACCCCGCAGCTTCGCCGCTGCCCGGGCATTTCACATCCACAATCTTGTGGACTTCGGCAGGCACCTCGCCCAGCGGGCGTTCACCACTCGTCTCCATCATGAGCGTGTAGCCACGCGAATCGTTCTGCAGACGCTGCATCCGCGGC
>CALMAP010000308.1:0-8336 GCA_937859825.1 uncultured Terriglobus sp.
AATTTCTGGAGCGTGAAAAGCGCCCGCTGGAGACAAGCATGGCCCTGCAACAACTCAATGGCTATCCCCTGATCGTGGATGCCACCCGCGAACGTACCGGCTCCCTTTTAGGAAAGGTACTGGGTATCACTGCGCTTGGTTTCTTTGTGACCGCCGCCGGTGTGCAGACCGCCCCGGCCTGGAGCATGCTGCCGGGCATCCTCGTGGTGTTCGCCCTGATCTTTGCCATCAACCTTTCGCGCCGCAAGAGCCCCGGCCTGGCGCTTGGCCTTCACCGCTATGTGGCGGCGATCGGGACGGCGGTCGTCTTCAACGCAGCGTTGACCACCGGCCTCGGCATGGCCGCAATGGGCTGTGTTGCTTACCTGTTCAACATCGACTACCGCCGCGTCTCAGGCATCGCCATGGGTGCGCTGCTGGTGCTGATCCTGGCCGGGATTGCCAGCATGTTCTTCCACTTCCTCACGCCGAATACCTATTCCTGGCTGGCGCTGGCGATCTTCTCGGTACTCACGGGGGCAGACTTCGCCCGCATCCGCGCAGGGGGTGACGGCCAGAGCGCGCCGATGCTTGCGCTCTCCATCTATCTAGACGGCATCAACATCTTTCTGGCGCTGCTGCAGTTGCTGGGCGGCCGGAGCGAACGGCGGAACTGAGGCTTGCCGTCTCGTGTCCCTGACTGTAGTACGTCACCCCGTAACCTCATTGTTTGTCATCCCGTAACGAAGTGAAGGGATCTGCTTTCTTTAAACTGCTGTGACGGCTTAAGGAAACAGATCCCTCTGCGGTGCTACGGATGACAAACATGAACGGAGTGCCTCTAGACCGAAGCGTACTCCGGCATCGTCGCCGCGTTCTGCCGACTGACATTCTTGTCCCCGGCGCGATACTGGCGGTCCAGCGCGTCCGCCGCAATCCAGCCGGACTGCATCACCATCGGCATACCTGGACCTGGATGTGCTGCGCCTCCGCACAGGAACAGGCCGTCCACGCCGCGTACGACGTTGCTGGGCTTGAATGCGCCATTAAAGCGGCCGTGCGAGCTGAGGCCGTAGATCGCGCCGTTCAGTACGCGGTAACGCTCGTGAATGTCCTGCGGGGTGAGCGCGCGCTCGAAGACGATGCGGTCTTCGATGTCGGGCATCTGGCCAGTGGTCTTCAGCTTGTCCAGAATGATCTGGCGGTAACCCGGGAACATCTCACGCCAGTCGTGATTGGGCCGCAGGTAGGGCGTGTGGACGAGAACGTAGAGCGCATCGCCACCCTCTGGCGCGGTGCCCGGTTCGGTTCTGGTGGTGGAGGCGAGATAGCAGGTCGGGTCGGGAGCGGGCATGCCCAGGTTGTAGATGGCGTTGAACTCCTCATGCGGGTCGCGCGAGAAGACAAAGTCATGGTGTGCCAGGTGGTCGTAGCGCTTGTTCAGGCCAAGATAGAGCACCACGCCGCTGCACGCCGGTTCGTAGTTGCTCTTGCGGTCAAATGAGGCCGTCGCATCGGAACCCTCCAACAGCTCGCGGTAGGTGCGCACGCTGTCTTCGTTGGAGACAATGGCGTCGAACTTGTACTTCTGCCCAGTGGTCAAAGTGAGACCATCGACCACCGGCAGGCCGGAGACGAGCCGGGTGTCGATCTTCGTTACATCTGCGGAGGTGTGGTACTGTACGCCGAGCTCGGTTCCCAGCTTGACCAGCGCTTCCGGTACCGCGCGGGTGCCCCCCATCGGATACCAGATGCCCTGCTCCGTCTGCATGTGGCCGATGGCGCACAGGATGGCCGGCGAGGCATCGGGCGAAGAGCCGACGTATTGCACGAAGTGGTCCAACATCTGCGCCGTGTTCGCGTCGGAAATGTACTCGCGAATGACACCTGCGACAGTCTTGCCGAGGCGCATCTTCATCACGTCCTTGAGCACTGCGGTGTCGAACATGCCGCGCATCTCCAGCGTGTCGAGCATGGAGCCGATGGGCCGCCAGAAGAAGAACCGGTCTGAGATGTGGTGGAGCTGCTCGCTTACGCCGAGAAATTCTTTGTACTTCTCGCCCATGCCCGGCTTAACGCGATCAAGCTCCGCCATCATGTCCGGCGTCTGGTCCTTTAGGTCGATGATGGTGCCGTCCTGAAAGAAACAGCGCCACGATGGGTCGAGCCGGACCATCTTCACGTAGTCGTCCAGGTTGCGGTTCGCCTCGGCAAAGATTTTGCGCAGCGTGGATGGCTGGATGAGGATCGTCGGCCCCATATCGAAGCGGAAACCTTCTTCTTCCAGCACGGCGGCCTTGCCACCAAGCCACGGATTCTTTTCAAAGACCTCGACCTGGTAACCCCGCGCGGCAAGAACGGCTGCGGAAGAAAGACCGGCAAGGCCGGAACCGATAACGGCGACACGCATGCAAGAGCTCCTGAAACGGGACGTACTGACCGCAACCTGCGGTGTGATGCGAATTCTGGTGCGGTACTGCCGGAACAGTGGCATTCCGGCAGCAGCAGACTACCGCAGCTTTACGGGTTGCTGGTCTACCCGGATGCGGAACAATCGGTACGGCTTCACGCGCTGATCCTGCCCATTGTGCATGGTGGGCTGGCGGTGAAGCTGGTTGGCTGTGACATAAAGATAACCGTTCGAGGCAAGCGACATCGTGTCTGGCCAGAGCAGGCGCGGGTCGTGCACCAGCGTCTCGGTTAGGCCGGTCTGCGGGTTCCAGCGATGGATCGAGTTCGTAACCGGGTCGGTCTCGTAGACGTTCCCCGCAGCATCTGATTCGAGGCCGTCCGAAGGCATCTTGCCGGCAACCGCGCGCACCGTTGCACCCACCTGAGCATCGGACATGGTCTTGTCGCGCAGGGCGTCCGTCGAAACAGCGTAGAGCTTCGTCGAGTTGATGGGGCAGTAGTAGAGCGTTTTACCGTCGTTCGAGATGGCGATGCCGTCCGCGGCGAACTTCACCGGCTCGGGCGGATAGCCGGGCAGCGTCTGGTAGACGGGCTGGCCTTCGGCAAACATCAGGAAACCATCTTCAGCAAGCGTGCTGCTGTGCTGGTTCAGGCGGCGCATGGACTTGCCCGTGGCGAGGTCAACGACGATGATGGCGTTCGGGCCTTGGGAGCTGGAGTCAGTGATGTAGGCGACACCCTTGATGGGCTGCTGAAGTGGACCGTTATAGGCGCATCCCCTGCCTTGCGCCCGAGCCGCAAAGTCACCGTTAGCGCACACGTCGACTCCGCCCAAGCGCTGACTGAGGGGGTGCTTGACGTCTGATGGTGCTGTCTCTGCCTCGGCGTTCTGGCGGCTGCCCAGTTCGGTTCCTGGTTCCTGATTGCCGCTGCTACCTACACGCAGATCAAAGCGAACATCATTGAGGTAGCTGTTCACGCCGGCGACCTCGGACGGCAGCAGAATGACCTTTACGACCCGGTTCGTCTTTAGATCGAGACAGACAAGCTTGGCCCCACCCGGCACCACATTCTTCAGCAGCGGCGCGCCGGTGTCGAGTACCCAGAGCCGGTCCGCCGGATCGACCACGACCGATTGCACGCTCACGAAGTGCGTCTGGTTCACCGCCTCGTCCATGAAGGCATTCGGGTTTGGCTTGGTGCGTCCCGCCCAGTCGTTGATCTCGGCGTTGGGATAGGCTACCGCCTTGCCGTTCACGACCTCCGCTACGGTAAACGGAACATCGTCGCCCCATCGGGGAAAGTTTACGAAGATGCGTCCGGACTGCGAGACAGTAACGCCGGTTGGCATAGGGCCGTTAAAGGTAGCGACGGTTTCAAGTTCGCCAACGACGCGGTCGGTGGCGGTTGGTACGGACTTCTGGGCAAACAGGGGCGCAGTGCATACAAGGCACGCAGCAAAAGCAAGGGAACAGACGTTCCGGTACATGCTTTGCTTGGATGCGCGTGCTTGCATCACTACTGCACCGCCAAATCGCGGTCCAGGTCGTGGTCCTGCAACTGTGACTGGTCGAACGCAGAGCCGTTAAAGTTCCATGCAGCCTTCATACCCAGGTCTTCCAAAAGCAGTTTGGACGAAATTCGCGCCGACTCGAAGATGACCGGCAGACCCGAGCCGGGATGCGTGCCGCCCCCCGCGAGGTAGACGCCTTCTGTCTCCTCAAACCGGTTATGTGGTCGCAGGTGCAGCATCTGCTTCAACGAGTGCGCCATGCTGAAGGTGCTGCCCTTATGCAGGGCAAATTCCGCCGCCCAGTTGGCAGGGGTAAAGATGCGTTCCGTGCGGATGCGGCTGCGCACATCGCCCATGCCGATCCCCCCCATCTGGTCGAGCACCCGCTCACGGAAGGCCGGCCCGTCGCGCTTCCAGTCCACGCCGCCGCAGGCGTGAGTCACGGGCGCGAGCACGTAAAGCGAACTCATGCCCTTCGGCGCGAGAGTGTCATCGGAGACCGAGGCATTCTGCACATAGATTGACGGGTCCGCAGAAAGCGAGTGCGTCTTCTCGATATCGTGCAGATTGCCCTTGTAGTCCTTCGCCAGGTAGATGGTGTGGTGCGACACGTCGTCATACCGGCCATCGATGCCCAGGTAGAGCATGAATGTGGAACAGCTATGGTCCTTGTTCTGGATGCTGCTATCGGACCAGCGCGAACGCAGATGCTTTGGGATCATGGTGCGCGCCGCTTCGGCGAACTCCGCGTTCATCACAACGCTGTCCGCTTCGATGTGGCGCTCCGAGGTGCGCACCCCAGTGGCCTTGCGGCCGTTGAAGCAGATTTCTTCCACGCCCTCGTTCCGCAGAATGGTCACGCCCATCTCTTCGCAGATGCGGGCCATTGCTCGCGTGACCGCGCCGCAGCCACCGACGGGATGGAAGACGCCGTACTCATACTCCAGAAACGAAAGAATCGAAAACAGCCCAGGACAGCGGAAAGGGGACATGCCCAGGTACTTCGACTGGAACGAGAAGCCGAGACGGATGCGCTCGTCAGAGAAGTATTTCTTCAACTCATCGTCCAGCGAACGCCACGGTGCCAGTATGGGGAGAAGCTTCAGCATCTCCGGCTTGGCCAGATCGCGCCAGCTTTCAAAGGGCGACTCGAGAAACGGCAGGAACTTCTGCAGCTTGTCGCGATTGTCCCGCATGAAGACGAGGAAGTTCTTCGCATCCTGCGGGCAGAGCCGCGCGATCGCCGCTTCCATGCGGGCGTGGTCGCCGGTTGCCAGCAGCTCTCCGCCAGTGCCGAAGACCAGCCGGTATTGCGGATCGAGCCGGATCATCGGGACCTCGCGATCGAGCGAGTAGCCTGCTGCCGCGAAAATTTCGCTCAACACACGCGGGTATAGGAAGAACGTCGGCCCGTAATCGAACTTGAAGCCGTCCTGCTCAAACGTCGAGGTGCGGCCACCCACGTGGTCGCGCTTCTCCACAACAGTCACATCCACACCCGAAGCGGCAAGCAGCATGGCGCTGGCAAGCCCCCCCGGGCCGGAACCCACGACAACAACACGCTTCTGCACGAGACCCATTCCTAACTTAGGATGCTACGGATGTCCGGAGAATCAGCGGCGAGCACCAACTTGCATGCTCGGAAATGGAAAAAGAGAAATGGTTTGTACCACGCGGTGACAAACGTGCAAGAACCAGAAGGTGATTGCGTGTTCGAATCGCGCCGTGCACAGCCGTTTGCAGTCGCAACGACGCTGCAATCCTGATGTCGCTCTGCTGGGGAGCGAAATCGGACAGCCCCGGACACCTGCTTACGCCGACGTTCCTTCCAATCCCAGCATGACAGCTTCGCGCTGCATGGCGCGTAGGCAGTTGCCGATGTGCTCCTCCACTGGGATGCCGAGCAGATCCGCGCCACGGGTGATGTCTTCGCGGAGAACACCGCGGGCAAACGCTTTGTCCTTCATCTTCTTGCGCACGCCTGCCACCTCAACATCGTGGATGCTTTTGCTGGGCTTGACCAGCGCACATGCGGTAAGAAAGCCACTCAGTTCATCCGAGGCAAACAGCGCTTTGTCCAGATGGCTCTCGAACGGCGTACTGGTATAAGACGCATGCGCGAGCACGGCATGCCGGACGGCATCGGGCCAGCCCTGCTCGGTGAGCACCTTCACTCCTACCCACACGTGCTCGTCCAGCGAGGGATGTCGCTCATAGTCGAAGTCGTGCAACAGAGCGGCGGTGTGGTACGGCTCGACGAACGCTTCGGCTTCGTCGCCACTCAGTCCAAGTCTCACGGCCTCTTGCTCGCCATAGGCGACGGTGCAGGTCTCCACCGCAAGCGCGTGCTTCAACAGGCTGGGCGAGGTGGTCCACTCATTGAGCAGCTGCCAGGCGTGGGCGCGATCGAACATGCTCACGATGCTACTCCGAGGGCGCAGTGCGGTGAGTCAGTTCCTGCAGGCGCAGCAGGTCTTCCGGCGTGTCGATGTCGAACTCGCCGCCAGGCAGAGGAACGGCGACCACATCGTCCTGCGCGAGAAGTTCGCGCGCGCCCTGGTCTCCCGTAAGGTCCTGCAGCAGGGGAAAGCTGAACGACGGGAAGAGTGCCGGCACGCCGTGCCGCCCTGCATAGCTTGAGGCCACCACGTGCTCGCGGCGGGAAGAGTGCTGCAGCTCCAGCAGGTGCTCCGGTGTAACATTCACCTGGTCGCAGGTGAGCACCAGCAGGCTGGCCAGGTTTTCACGCTCCGCAGCGATTGCGCCCAGCGCAAGTGAAGTGGACATACCTTCTTGCCATCGCTTGTTAAGCAGCACACGGATGAGTGGCTGCTGATCGCTCAGGATTTCAAAGATCGGCTCATAGTTCGCACCCACCACAACAAAGACGACCTGCGCGCCTGCCTCGCGTGCGACGCGCACCGCGCGCTCCACCAGCGTTTCGCCGAGCAGCGTGACCAGCTGTTTGGGCTGGCCAAGTCGCGTGGATGCGCCTGCGGCCAGCACCACTGCGCCGAGTCCTGTGTCCTTCGCGCCTTCCGCTCCCCAGGGACTCACAGAACCGCCTCCTGGATTGAACCATGATCTTCGTGAGGCCGATCGAGCGCACAGACCTGGGGCATATCCAAGTGATTGTTGAACTGCTGGAGGCAAGCTTCCGCCGTCTCGAAAGACATGCAGCGCTGGCCAGGCAGCTTCGCTTCGTTCGCCTCACCAAGGCAGAACAGTACCTCGGCAACAATGGCCAGCGCAATGCTTTCAGGGCCATCGCCCCCCAGTTCAAAGCCCACGGGAGCATGCACCCGCTGCAGCGCTTCGGCAAGCGTGAGCCCTGCAGCGCTCGCCGCCTGGTGCAGCAGCAGCGCGGAGCGATGGCGCGCGCCAAGCAGGCCCACGTAGCGAGGCCGTAGCGGCAGCAGGCCGGTGAGGAATGCCCGGTCCTGCTCGAACGAATGCGTCATCACGACCACCGCATCGGTAGGGAGCACGCCAGCCTCGTTCGCCGATCGCGCCACACGCACCGCATGCGCCTGCGGAAACCGGTCAGGCTGCGCCTGCTGGCTGCGGCCGTCTGCGACAACCACCGTCCACCCAAGCTCCGCAGCAATGCGCACGAGCGGCTTCGCATCTTCCCCCGCGCCAAGCACAAGGAGCCTCTGCGCGGGTGCGAGGTGTTCCACATACATCTGCTCGTTCGACCGGCGCAACACGCCTGCACGGCGCAGTGGCAACACGTCTTCTGTATGG
This sequence comes from uncultured Terriglobus sp., assembly GCA_937859825.1. GTDB lineage: Bacteria > Acidobacteriota > Terriglobia > Terriglobales > Acidobacteriaceae > Terriglobus. The sequence continues at coordinate 7,652 of CALMAP010000308.1, forward strand.
AGGTGCTCACTCGCAAAGAGAACGTCGCCTCGCGAGTCGAGCACGATGCGCCGCAGCGGCATTTCGCCTGCGGGAAGTTCGGTGACAAGGGTGCGCTCCTGCCCATTCAGCGAGTCCTGAAGCGCCGAAAGCAGAGCTGCCGCTTCGGGAGTTGCTGCGTTCTCAAGCAGAAGATCGACGGCACCTCCGCAACCCAGCCCGAAGGGGATCTCCGCAAGGTCGTCAAAGCCGGTGTCGTAACTTTGCACCACCGCACCTTCCCGCACACGCCACTGCGCCTTGCGAAGCAGGTCCGCTTCAAGACAGCCGCCGGAGATCGTGCCGGCGGTGCGGCCGTCAGGCAGTGCCAGCAGGGGCGCACCGGGCCTGCGATACGAGGAGCCCGCCGACCGCACCATCGTGACAAGCACACCCGCTGGCACGCCTTCTGGCATGTTCTGTGCCAGCGCCAGGATCTCTCGCCGTTCCTTCAGGCTCATGCATCTATGCTACGGACGAATCCCCTGCCAGCGCAAAGCTGCGGCTTCTAACCGACGCTTCAGCCTTGCGTTTCCGCGGCAGACGACGCGCGATGTGTTCCTCCACGCAGGCCCGCGAGAATCTGCTGAAGGAAGTCGTTCGCCGCGCCGGGATTGTTGGGCAGGAAGAGGGTGTTCGTTCCGGAGCGCACGCCGATGTCTTTCAA
>CALMAP010000308.1:8346-13620 GCA_937859825.1 uncultured Terriglobus sp.
GAACTCCGATATCTTTCAGAGTGTCGAAGTACTGCGTCAGCAGAACCAAAGCCATCACGTCTTCTGCCGTGGCACCGGGAACGGCTTCGCGAAAGTGCTCGATGCTGGCGCGCAGGCCGTCGATGATGGCCTGGCGCTCCGCCGCGATGCCCTTGCCCTGCAACGCTTTGGACTCCGCTTCGGCTTCGGCCTGCTTCACCTTCAGGATCTTGTCGGCCTCACCTTTGGCCTGCGCCGCCACCTGCGAACGCTGCGCGGCGTTGATGTCGTTCATTGCGGCTTTGACACGTGCGTCCGGGATGATGTCGGTCACCAGCGCGGTCAGGATGTTGAAGCCGAAGTCGTGCATCGTCTTGTCGAGCTCGACCTTTACGGCCACGCTGATGCCGCTCATCTGCTCGAAAGTTTCATCCAGCGTCAGCTTCGGCACGTGTCCCAGGATGGAGTTGAAGACGAACGACTCAATCTGCTTCTGCGGGCGCGAGAGCCGGTAGAAGGCGTCGAAGATCTTGTCGTCCACAATCTGGTATTGCACGCTGACAGGTATCTGCACGAAGACGTTGTCGCGCGTCTTGGTCTCAACGGAGAACTGCGCCTGCTGCACCTGCAGATCGACAAAGAAGACACGCTCGGCATAGGGAATCAGCAGGTGCAGACCGGGCCGCACGATGCGGTTGAACTTGCCGAAGCGTTCCACCACGCCCGCCTGCGAGGTGCGGACGGTGTACAGGGTCTTCAGCAGCGTAACCAGAACGATGATGCCAAGAATGACGAGAAACGCGGTTGCGACTGGAGCAAGTTCCATGAACGAGGCCTCGAAGCCTCTACAACCAACGATATGCCGAAACCGGAGCACATTCCACAGGCACGCCGCAGCCGGCCCGTCTCGCAGAACTCCGCTAGCGGTGCATCGCCTGTGCGGTACCCCGAAGAAAAGGGCTGGTCCCGCCGTGCAGCGCGTCATCCAGTTGCTGCCGTATCGTCTTGCCGCCCGGCCTCTTGGCGATCATCGCAAACAAGGCGGTGTCGCTACTGCGCTCTGCCCAAAGCTGCCCGATGCGCTGTTTTTCCTTCGAATCGTCGTTCGTCTCATAGACCTTGCCCTTGTATTCCACAGCCAGCGTCTTGCCATTCTTCAACTTCACCACAAAGTCAGGGTAGAAGCGGTCGCTTGCGGTCTGCAAAGAAAAGCTCGTACGCTCGCGGGCGGAGAGATTGCGTACCCACACCTCGGTCTCCGGCCATCGGTCGATCTCCAGCGCGCACTCGTATTCCTCGCCGCTTTCTTCCAACTCGCCCGGCCGGTCGTAGTAGTGCTTCACAAATACAGTGCGTTCGCAATAACGCGTGGCCGGGTACTCCGCCGGAAAGCGGAAGGCGAACTCGTTGGTTGTCACGGGCGCGGCGTTCCGATCGAACAGCAGCCGCTGGAAGGCTTTGGTGCGTTCCGCCTCATACGCCACTCTTTTTTGCTGCTCCAGAAGGCGAAGCAGCAGGTACCTGCCCCGGTCGAGCACAGCCATGTCGATGCCCGGCCGGGCAAGCAGGCCAGCAGTCGCGCCATCCACCCAAGCAGAAAGAACAGCATCCGTCACACGCATGTCGCGCAGGCGGTCTGTCAGCCAGCGCACCAGGCCCACCTGGGAAACCTCTCGCTCCAGCAGCGACGGCCGGGCTTCGACCGGTGAGACCCAGCGCATGGTCAACACCTCGCCGAACAGGTCGAAGCTGTAGGTTCGGGTGGTATCGTCGAAGCGCAACGCGCTCACATCTGCCGGATTGGCCAGCAGGTCCATCTCCGTGTGCTCTTCCAGCGTGCCCGCATCGAACGGCAGCAACTCGCCTTCCACAAGGATCTTCAGTGTCGGAACAGCAAAGTTCACTCCGCGCGCCTGGGGAGAAGGCTCAAAGCGGCGGTTGTGCTCGTCGATGCGGCGCTCCGTCTCGGCGCGCCTTGGCTCTGGCACAAGCTTCAGCATTTGTGACCGTAGCGGCACGGGTACCGCACCGGTCAAAACCACTTCCGCCTGGCCGTGCGTCGTCGTTTCGATATGCACCGCGTCGCGCTCTCCGGCCGACAACGCCGTCAAGTCAGGTGGCGAAGATAAGGTCAACCGCAAAACGGGCCGCTCTTCCAGCAGTGGCAGCCGCTGTGTGTTTTCGATTGCGGTCTGCGCTTCGCTCTGGTCGAAGCCGCTCTTCACCAGACCGTCACGCAGGGTCTTCGCTGTCTCTCCGAAGGCACGGCTGCTGGCGTGCACATAGGCACGGTTCAGTTCCGGCTGCACGCACGGCACCGCACCCGGCATACGCAGTACGCGGCCAATCATCTGCTCCACCGCTCGCGCGCTGCCCAGGTTGGCAACGGAGCACAGCACATACGCAAACGAGCAGTCCCAGCCCTCGGCCAGCGCCTGCACCGTGAGAATCGTTGTGATGCGGCTATTCGGGCTGAACAGGTCCGTGTCGCGCAATTCATTCACTTCACCGGTCGCAACCGCGATCTCGTCTTCGCGCAGCTCGTCCGTGGCGACCAGGTGTTCGCGGATGGCTTGCCAGTTCGCCTGCTCGTTCACGTTCTGCGCCTGAATCAGCAGCAGCGGCCGGATGTACCGTGGTTCGTTCCGGGCCATCTCTTCCAGGTGCCGCCTCTCCCGCACCGCCGCGGAGACGGCCTGCTGCCAGCCGGCAAGGTGTTCCGTCAGCATGACCGGCAGCTTGATCATGCCTGCGTCTTTCAACTGCCCGGCGGTGGCGTGGTAAAGCACGTTTGCGTCCCGGTCCGGTGTTGCGGTTAGCTCCACGATGGCGGCCGCACCGATGCGCTCGCGCACCTGCAGGGCCAGCGGCGTCATAAACTTGTGCGCCTCGTCCAGAACCACCAGGGGACGCTGCACCTTGAGCAGGTTCGCGAAAGAGAAGCGTGGACCGCCACCCGCGCCCTCGTACTGCTCCAGGCCAGGCGTGCCGCGGACCGTGGAGCTGGAAAAAAAACCCTCCAGATTCTCGTTGTGCGCATAGACCTTGCGGCCATCGGTGTTGTTCACCTGCAACGATTGCATGGTGCCCACCAGGATGCAGCAGCGCGTCGCTACGTCCTGCGGGGTGAGCATGGGGAAGTCCGCCATCTCCATCACGCGCACGGCGCTGCCAAAGCGGTCTGCAAGTACGGCGCGATAGGGATGGTCCACGTTCTGCAGGGCACGCAGCGTCTGCCTGCGGATAGCGTCGCTCGGCACGAGCCAGAGCACCAATGGGAACTCACGCTCCAGGTAGGTGTCTGCCGCCACACCGATGGACATGGCACCCAGAATCGTCTTGCCACCGCCCGTGGGCAGCCGCAGGCAGACAGACGGCACCTCCGGCATCCCCTCCAGCGGACGGTACAGCTTGTTCGTTGCGCGCTGGAACGGAACAGCCGCGTCGTCTCGCAGGCGGGCGTCGGCCAGGAACTTTCTTAGAGCTTGCAGCGCGGCCGTCTGAAAGGGCTTGGGCTCGATCCGGATCATCGCGCCCTCACGTCATAGGGCGTCTGCTTGAAGACGATGTTCAGCGCCTCCAGCGCGGCAGCACCAAGCCGCGAACTCTCGCCATAGATCACCTTGGGCCCGTCGTGCACGGGAAGACCGGCCAGCACGGCGCGCGTCAGAACGTTGCCGCCCCCGGGCCGCTGGTCGCCCAGAATGCCGTTGTAGAGCAGGTAGTATGCCGTACCCTCATGGACACCCAGCAGCGGGGTACGGCGATGCTTGCCGCGCGGTGTGCGCGTCTCAGAGAACCAGATGTGCGCCGCCAGGTGCTCAAAGCGGATGCCCTCGCGCAGGTTTCCGGCCTCATCGAAAACCGTGCTGCCCAGCCTGTAGAAGCGAAATCCGCCGCCACCCTGCCAGCCGACAGACTTCGAGATGCCACCCTGCTCGCCCTCGATGACCTTGCGCAGACGCGGTGCACAGTGGGTGACGGCATGGTCGCCCATCTCGATGCCGATGTAGCGGCGGCCCATCTTATGCGCGACGGCAGCAGTTGTGCCGGAGCCGAGGAAAGAATCTAGGACGAGATCGCCTTCTTTCGAGCTAATCTCTACAAACTGGCTAATTAGTCCTTCCGGTTTCGGAAAGCTAAATTTGTTAAGTTCACCGAAAAGGGCAACACTCTCTGCAGTCCCCCGCTGGGTATAGAACCCGTCAATTATTGTTTGTGGTTTGGTCTTCCGTTCTTCACCTTGAGAATCTCTTAAATACTGTTTATAGGAAACGCTTGTTACGCCTTTGACAGTCTTGAATACAAGCTCTCCATCTTCCAGAGCGCGCAACGCACGCTCTTTAGCCCATTGCCATTGTTTCTTCGGCCAAATCTCGCCACCATTCGGGAGAGGTATGGAATATTTGAGGTTAGGGCGATCATCATTACTCCAATGTTGATAGTGGCTGCAGCCTGTAGGGTCCGCGGTTCGCAAAATTATCATCTTGCAATTTGTAATATTTGCTCGCCGTTTCAGACGGAGGCAGAAATAAATCCGGCAAGCCGGCCAAGTTTCTTGCGTAGCAATGCACATACTCGTGCAAACCAAACCACTTTGCTTTCGCGCCGCCGCCATAGCTCTTCTTCCAGATGAAAGTCGTTAGGAAATTTTCCCTACCAAATACTTCATCCATGACGACCTTCAGATAATGGCCTTCGCGTTCGTCAATTGCGGCGTAAAGCATTCCATCACTTGCCAGCAAATCCCGGAGTAACTCTAGTCTTGGATAGATAAGTGCCAGCCACTGGCTATGTTCCAGATTGTCGTCATAGTGCTCAAACGCGCTCTTCGTGTTGTACGGCGGGTCGATGAAGATGCACTTGACCTTGCCCGCATAGAAGGGCAGCAGGCTTTTCAGGGCGTCCAGATTGTCGCCCTGGATAAGCATGTTTTCTGTCCTGGGGTCATTTTCCGTGCAGGAAAGATCGGCACCTCTTCCAAGAGGCGGTAGGGCACCTTTTGCGAGGCGACCACATCCTCCTCGCGGGTAAGCCAGTTCAGCGTAGGCATCGTCTACGCGATTGTAGCGACTCCTCTGCTCCGATCTGTCCTTTCTACCGCAAGCCGCGCTTTTTAGACGGCAGAAGCCGGGTGCCCCATTCTTCGCGTTCTTTGCAAAGGGTGGGGTCGAGATGTTGCGGTCTTGGATAAAGCCGGTGGCGGCAACAACCCCACCCTTTTGCGATGGAGCCGCAAAAGGACGGGGCCATCCACACGCTTGAGGTGTTTCAGGGAGGGAGAAGGGGCCTTCA
>CALMAP010000309.1:0-5553 GCA_937859825.1 uncultured Terriglobus sp.
GTGCTTACTGGTACGAGAACCCAGGTGCACAGGGCGGCGACTGGAAGCAGCACCAGTGGCGCACCGTTCCCACGCACGAGGAGTTCGTCTCGGACTGTGGCGAGTGGACGGTGGACGTGAACCATGACGGTGCGCCCGACGTTGTGACCGCCGGCTGGATCACCAACGGTGCGTCCTGGTACGAGAACCCGAAGACGCCCGGCACGATGTGGAAGAAGCACCTGATCACCGACAGCTTTGATACCGAGGGCGGTGCCTTCGCGGATATCAACGGCGACGGCAAGCCCGATCTTGCGCTCGCGCACTACAACCACTCCGGTTTGCTGTGGATCGACTTCTCCGGCCCCGTACCCAAGACGCACCGCCTCGAACCCAAAGAGGCAGACGGCCACGGCGTGGGCATCGCCGACATCGACGGCGACGGCAAGGCCGACCTGCTCACACCGTTCGGCTGGTTCCGCAACATTGACGCCAATGCCGACAAGTGGGAATGGCACCCGGACTGGAAGCTGGGCGATGCCGGCTTTCCGATCCTCGGCTATGACGTGAACCACGACGGCCGCACCGACCTGATCGTCGGGCAAGGCCACGGCTATGGCCTGTACTGGTGGGAGCAGGGTGGTCCGAAGGACAAGCCGACCTGGACGCGCCACGCGATCGACGAATCTTTCTCGCAGTCGCATGCGCTGAAACTCGTGGATATCGACGGCGACGGTCAACCGGAACTTATCACGGGCAAGCGCTATCGAGGTCACAACGGCGGAGATCCAGGATCGTACGACCCGGTCGTTCTCTTCAGCTACAAGCTCGACCCGGCGACGCAGAAGTGGACGCGCACCTCACTCTCTGCCAATGGCTCCGCAGGCGCGGGGACGCAAATCATCGCGGAAGACTTCGATCACGATGGAGACATCGACATCGCCACTGCCGGAAAGCTGGGTGTGACCTTCCTTGAGAACATGCGCATCGACAAAGTGCCACCCGCCACACGCGAGGCGCAGCAGCCTATCGAGCGCAAGTGGCCGTTCCCGGGAGAAGGCCCCGAAGTGAAGCAGGAAAACGGGCCAGCCGACCTGCACGTGAACGATGCCGTGACGCCCAAGGAGCAATAGCAAACATGAACAACGCAATGCGCGGCCGGCTGGGCCTGATGCTCTTCCTGGAGTACTTCATCTGGGGCGGGTGGCACGTCACGTTCGGCACCTGGCTAGGGCAGTCGCTGCACTTTAGCGGCTCGCAGATCGGCGTGGCGGCAGGCGCAACGGCGGTGGGCGCGGTCGTGTCGCCGTTTCTTGTGGGCTTTGTGGCAGACAGGCTGGTAGCCACGGAGCGGATGCTCTTCGTTCTGCACGGCGTTGGCGCACTGCTGCTCTACCTTGCATCGCTGCAGAGCAGTTTCACCGGCGTGTACTCACTGGTGCTGCTCTACTGCTTCTGCTTCATGCCGACGCTGTCGCTTACCAACTCACTCGCTTTCCGGCAAATGAGCGACCCGGCCACGCAGTTCGGCGTGATCCGCGTGCTGGGCACGCTGGGGTGGATCGTCGCGGGCCTGATCATCGGGCACCTGCGCATCGAGGCGACGGCCATTCCCATGCGCATTGCGGCGGCAGCCTCACTCGCAATGGCGGTGTACTGCCTCACGCTGCCACACACCCCTCCCGTCTCGGCAGCGAAGGAGTTGAGCTTCTCCGCAGTTTTTCCCGTCGAGGCTGCAAGGCTGTTGAAGGACAAATCCGTTGCCATCTTTGCCGCGGCCAGCTTCTTTATCTGTATCCCGCTGCAGTTTTATTACGCGTTTACCAACCTGTTTCTTAACCAGTCCGGCGTGGTGAACGCCGCAGGCAAGATGACCGGCGGACAGATGTCCGAGCTATTCTGCATGGTTTTGCTGCCGCTGTTCTTCCGGCGGCTCGGAGTCAAATACATGCTTGCCGTCGGCATGTTTGCGTGGGTGGCCCGCTATCTGATGTTTGCCTACGGCAACAGCGGTCCGCTGATGTGGATGTTCTGGGCCGGGATCCTTCTGCATGGCATCTGTTACGACTTCTTCTTCGTCACCGGACAGATCTATATCGATGGCAAGGCCCCGGTGTACCTGCGGGCCGCGGCACAGGGGTTCATCACGTTCCTGACCTACGGCGTTGGCATGTTTGTCGGTTCATGGCTTTCCGGTGCGGTGGTGCAGCATTACGCTCTTGCGAACGGCGGGTACAACTGGCGGGCGATCTGGCTGATTCCCGCGGCGTTCTCAGCAGCGGTGCTGCTGGTGTTCCTCCTGGTGTTCTCAGAGAAGAGCAGGGCTGCCGAGGCTGAACCTGGCATGGACACTTCAGTCCCGGTGTAAATAGAGAAAGTACGCAAAGAGCGCCACGTTCCCGCAAAGTGCGCTAAATTTCCGTGGCGTATTTTGCGAAGTGCCCCGCGCCCTGCGCGTACTGCTTTTACGACCTCACAACCACCACGGCTCTACTGGCGGCTCCTGCAACATGACCCTAGAAAGCATTGCCACGTCCGACGAAAGCCCCTCATGGATCGACGCAAGCGCGTCCTCGTGCTCGATGCTGAGCACGTAATCGTAGCCGGTCAGCCGCAGAGCGGAAACGATCCCTTTCCACTCAAGCTCGCCGTGCCCCCAGCCTACGGTGCGGAAGAGCCATGCACGCCGCGCCATTTCCGCGTAGCTGCGGGTATCGAGCACGCCGTCACGGGCAACATTTACCGGGTTCAGCGTTACGTCTTTTGCGTGCACGTGAAAGATCGCCTCCCCGAGCGATGCGATCACCGTGGGAATGTCCATGCCCTGCCACCACAGGTGGCTTGGGTCAAGGTTGATGCCCAGCGCAGGTGAGGTGGCAGCGCGCAGCTTCAGTAACGTCTCCGTGTTGTAGACGCAGAAGCCGGGATGAGCTTCCAGCGCCACGCGTACGCCGTGGTCTGAAGCGAAACTCGCGGCACCGCGCCAGTAGGGCACAAGCCGCTCCTGCCACTGCCAGTCAAGGGCCGGTTGGTACTCAGGCGGCCAGGCGGCGGTGATCCAGTTCGGCGTTATGTCTTTTGCCGAACCTCCCGGGCAGCCGGAGAAGGTGACGACTACCGGAACCTCCAACGCTTCGGCCAGTTGCACCGTCTTGCGGAACAGTGTGTCGTCGCGTTCTGCAATGGCCTCGTCGGGATGCACAGGATTACCGTGGCAAGAGAAGGCGCTGATGCCAAGACCCGCATCCGCAAGCATGCCCTTCATCTCGCGCGGGCGTGAAGCATCGGCAAGCAGGTCGTCGATAGCCACGTGGCTCGCGCCCGGCCACCCGCCCGTGCCCAGTTCCAGCATGCGGATGGCGGGATATCGCTTCAACTCCTGCAGCAGGCCCGGCAGGTCAAGCCGGTTGAACACCGGGGTAAACAGTCCCAGTTGCATGCGCTACGCCTTGAACCCGCGCAGGTAGTCCGCATCGATCTTCAGGGACTCCTTCCACGGCACGTCGAAAGCTTCCTGTTCCACAAAAGCGTGCACAATCTTCTGGTTCTTTGCGGCCTGCGCAAAGATCGGGCGGTAGTCCACGGTTCCGCGGCCCAGCTCCGTCCCCTTTGCCTGTTCGCGCGTTTCTGGCGAGGGGTTGGCTGGCAGAGTAAAGTCCTTCACGTGCAGCATGCTCATGCGGTGCGGATACTTCTGCATGAGCGCGACGGGGTCCTGCCCGGCGACTTTGACCCAGCCGCAGTCCATCTCAAAGGTGACCAGCGAGGCGTCCGTGCCGTGCAGCAGCACGTCGTATGGCACCTGGCCATCCGCCATGGCGAACTCGGGTGTGTGATTGTGATAGCCGAAGCGCACGCCCGCTGCCTTCGTCTTCTGCCCCCAGGTGTTGAACTGCCCGGCGTTGTACTTCCAGTCGTCGAGCGAGAAGCCGTGAGCATTGCCGCCATTTTCGCGATGGCCCGGGCTGGAGCAGATCATGAAGCTGCAGCCCAGTTCTTTGTCATAGGCCAGCAGTTCGTCGAAGCGCGTGTGCAGGTCGTTGAACGGGTGGTGCGCGCTCACGCACCGCAGGCCTGCCTTGTCCAGCGCGGCACGCATCTGCGACGCGGGGATCTTCGGTAACGCCGCGGCTTCCACTTCCACATAGCCAGCCTCGCGCACGGCAGCCAGCGTGCTTTCAAGATCCTGCTTCATCTGTTCCCGCACGGAGTAAAGCTGAATGCCCAGCGGCAGTCCAAGCGGTGTGGCATTCGCTTTGCGTGTACCCACGGCCAGTGCGGCTACGGTGAGTGAGGCCATCTGGGCAAAGCGGCGGCGGGTTATTTCCGGCATGGCTGTCTCCATTCATTTGTCAGCGAAGCGGTTGGCGTGCGACAGCGAATTATAGCGCCGCGTTGCTACAGCAAGAGTGCACACCATGAGTCATGCCGCGTGTTGGTGGAATGGGTGTGGGTCTTTACAACGTCCTTACAACTTCTTCACGGACTTTCTACGTCGAGTGACCATACAACGGACATGAGGGCATGATGAACGTCCAGTCGTACGTCTTTACCGCACTTCTTCTTCTTCTTCCATCGCTTGCGATGGCGCAGAACTCGGTCGCAATTCCGCAGGACCGGGATCAGGAAATCCGCGAACTGCATCGCGAGATCGAGCGCATCTCCGCGCGCCTGACCGCACTTGAAGCGCAGGAGCACGCAGGTACACAGCCGCAGGAGAACGCTGCCGCTCCAATGGCAAGCACAGGCCGCGCGGATGCAGCAGTGTCGGCTCCTGCTGCGGCCAGTGCAGAGACACCTGCCGTGCGTGCTGCACTTACTGAAGCAGACAAGCCAACGCTTTCCTTCTTCCGCGGCACCACGTTGAACTTCGGCCTTGACGGCTACTACGGCTACAATTTCAACCAGCCGATCGGTCGGGTGAACCTGTTGCGTGCCTATGACGTAACCAGCAACAGCTTCAACATCAATCAAGCCAGCTTTGTGGTGGAACACCTGCCCACCACGGAAGAGCGCTTCGGCGGACGCATCGATCTGCAGTTCGGTCAGGCTACGGAGACGCTGCAGGGTTCCAGCGCCAACGAGCAGCGTCCGCAGGTGTGGCGCAATCTCTTCCAGGCCTACGGCAGCTATCTCGCGCCGCTTGGCTCCGGCCTGCAGGTGGACTTTGGGAAATTCGCCAGCTCACTTGGCAACGAAGGCAACTACACCAAGGACCAGGTGGCTTATTCTCGCGCCTACAGCTTCAATTACCTGCCCTTCTACCACATGGGTCTGCGCGCGACCTATAACGTCACGCCCAAGGTAAATGTCGCCTATTGGCTGGTGAACGGCGCGAACAACACGGAAGACACGAACGCATACAAGTCACAGGCGTTCTTATTCACGCTCAAGCCTGCGTCGACACTCACCTGGAACGTGAACTACTACTTCGGGCAGGAGGGCCGGAACAGCCCATCAACATTGAATCCCGGCCAGCCCACATCGCCGACGCAGCCGGGCCTGCCCGCGTCCGCCATCTCACCCGCGCCGAACGGGCGGGAGCACATTTTCGACACCTATGCCACGTGGCAG
>CALMAP010000309.1:5563-9413 GCA_937859825.1 uncultured Terriglobus sp.
CTTACAGGCGAAGCGGACTACGTGCTGAACCGCACCTACGCGCAGCAGCAACCCGGTCGCGTGGTGATCGGCAGCCTGCTGGCGAAGTATGCACTCGGGAAGAACTGGAACCTTGGCGGCAGGGCGGAATATCTCGACGACCGAGGTGGCCTGTTCAGCGGGCAGACCCAGGCTCTGAAGGAAGCTACCGTGGTGCTGGACCACAGCTTCGCTCCCGGCTTCCTGGTCAAGGCCGAGTACCGCCGCGACTGGTCCAACCAGCGCTTCTTTCTCTCGGACACCGTGGGTGGCATGAAACACGCGCAGACCACGGCCACCGTTGGGCTGATCTACTGGTGGGGCATGAAACAGGGGAACTGGTAAACGCGAAGAGCGGCCGCGAAGTACGGCAAGGTCTGGCAACGTTCTCAGCGCACTTTGCGCAGACCTTGCGAACTCTGCGGACGCTCTTCGTCCTTATGCCGTTCCTCGTCGCAATATTCCATGACAACGCTTACAGCCATCGCGTAAGCTTTGCGCTGCCATGCCCAGACAATCCTGCAAGCTCCTTAGCCTCCTGTCTGTCCTTGCCTTCTCCGTCCTGCTGCATGCTGCCCCGGTCCATCTGCGAACGAACGCGCTTGAGCAGCCGCTTGGCATAGGCGGGGAGCCACCGCGCTTCTCGTGGCAGAGCAACGACGCGAAGCCAGGCTGGAAGCAGACGGCTTATCAGGTGCTCGTAGCCGGCAGCGAGCAGGCGTTGCGCGTGGGCAAGGCAGACGCATGGGACTCGGGCCGCGTGTCCTCTTCGGAGTCGGTCAACATCGTCTACAAGGGTGTGCCCCTGCAGTCGTCGAGGCAGTATTTCTGGCAGGTGCGCACGTGGGGTGGCGATGGAGAATCCACTTCGCCGATTGCTTCGTTCGAGACGGGGCTGCTGGCCGCAGCTGACTGGAAGGCCGAGTGGATCATGCGCCGCGATCCCGTCGAGGCAGACGAGATGCAGCGCATCCGCTGGGTGTGGCTGCCCGGCAGCGATGCAAAGCAGGGGCCCCCCTCTACCCCGGCGCATTTCCGCTACAACTTTAAGCTGGGTAGCGTTCCGTTTGCCGCCAGTCTGCACGTGATGGCGCGCGGCAAGTTCGTTGCGCGTATCAACGGGCATGAGACAGGCCACCACAATGAGTGGAGCGCCTTCGATCGCGAAGAGGCGCTGCCGTATCTGCGCACGGGTGAGAACACGATTGAGATCGATCTCACCTCTCCAAAGATCGAGAAAGAGCCGGGCGCGCCCGCTGCGCTTGCCGCTTCGTTGCGTCTCCGTGACGAGAAGGGCGGCTACCGTGCACTCGTGACGGGCGGTACATGGCAGGCGCGTTCCAACGACGTCGAGACGTGGAAGGCAGCGCAGGTGGTCGGTCCCATCTCGGAGCCGTTCGGGCTGGGTGTAGACCGCAAGAGCCCCATGCCTGGACCCGACCGCATCGCCACCAGCGTCTCGCGTTTTCGCACAACCTTTGCTATGAAGGCACAGGTCCAGAGCGCGCGGCTTACAGTGACTGCTTTGGGCGCGTACAAGGCGTATGTCAACGGCAAGCCTGTTGCAAAAGACGCCCTGCTGACACCCGGCTTCACCGACTTCAAACGGCGCGTGCTCTACCAGACCTACGACGTTACGGGCATGCTGCAGCAAGGCAACAACGTTCTGGGTGTTCTGCTCGGCGGCGGCTGGTATAGCTCGCCCATGACGTGGGCAGGCGTGCGCTACACGCCGGGACCCAATCTGCTACGCGCGCAGCTTGACGTAACCCTGGCGGATGGAACGCATCAGACCGTTGCGACCGGTCCCGCTTGGCAAACAGCTTCTTCCGCGACGGACTTCGCGGAGATCTATGGTGGCGAGTCGCACGACGCACGGCTTGCCGACGCATCGTGGACGAACCCCGGCGCGGCCCCTGCAGGTTGGACCACTGCAGCCGTATCGCAAGTGCCATCGGGAGTTGAAGTCACGGCCGAGCCAGACCTGCCCATTCACCAGACGCAGACACTGCAACCCGTTCATCTTGATCCCGCGAACGCAGCCCATGGCGCGATCTTCGACATGGGACAGAACATGGTCGGCAACGTGCGCCTGCACGTGCGCGGCAGCCGCGGTGCCAGCGTTCGCCTGCGCTACGCCGAGCGGCTCAACCCGGACGGCAGTATTTACACCGAAAATCTGCGCAACGCAGATGCGACCGATACCTACACGCTGCGGGGTGATGGTGAAGAAACGTGGACGCCTTCGTTTACCTTCCACGGCTTTCGCTATGTCGAGGTGACGACGCTCACGCCGCGGCAGACTGTCGCGATTGCAAGCATGCAGTCGGTTGAAGGGCTCGTCTACAACAGCCTGCCGGTCAAGCCGTCGGTGCGTCTGGCAAGCTCGAGCGATGTGCTCAACAAGATGAATGAGCTTGGCTGGTGGGGCCAGCGCGGCAACTTTGTCTCCATCCCTACGGATTGCCCACAGCGCGATGAGCGCCTGGGCTGGATGGGCGATGCCGGTGTCTTCTGGCGCACCGGCACTTTCAACTTCAACATTGACGCCTTCAGCCACAAGTTCCTGCTCGACGTGATCGACGCGCAAACACCCGAAGGCGCTTTCACCGACATTGCTCCGGACATTCTGAAGTGGGGACCGGGCGCACCCGGCTGGGGTGATGCGGGTGTCTTCGTACCCTATGCGACGTGGCTGCAGTACGGCGACATCGCCATCGTGCAGCAGGCATGGCCAGCGATGGAGCGATGGATGGACTTCATCGCGAACGACAATCCCAACTACCTGCGTCAGAAGCAGCTCGGCAACAACTACGCAGACTGGCTTGCGCCCGACGAGAAGACACCGAAAGACCTGATAGCCACCGCATACTGGGCACTGATCGCACGCGAAATGGCGGAGATGGCAACGGCGCTGCATCGCGAAGCCGACGCTTTGAAATACCGTGACCTGCACGCAAAAATCGCTGCGGCGTATCGCACCGCGTGGGTAAAGCCGGACGGCGCCGTCGAAGGCGACACCCAGACCTCGTACGCGGCGACGCTGGCCACCGGCATCGCAACAGACGCGCAACGCTCCGCTTTGGTGGACCGGCTGGTGAAAAAGATCGCAGACAAAGGCAACCACCTGAGCACGGGCTTTCTCGGTACGCCGTTCCTGCTGCCGGTGCTGGACGAGACCGGCCACTCCGATCTCGCATTCAAACTGCTGCTTACCGAGACATACCCGTCCTGGGGTTACATGGTGAAAAAGGGCGCAACCACGTGGTGGGAGCGGTGGAACGGTGATACCGGCGACCCAGGCATGAACTCCTACAACCACTACGCCTTCGGCTCGGTGATGGCTTGGGTGTATCGGCGTGCTGCGGGTATTGATACGGACGCGTCTGGCGCGGGCTTTCACCACCTTACCGTGCAGCCGCATTTCGATTCGTTACTGCCGCAGTTACACGTGGAATATGATTCCACCTACGGAACGGTCATCTCGGATTGGCAGCAGAGGACGCACACGTTCACGCTGACTCTGCCGGCAAATACGACCGCAACTGTAGTTCTTCCGGGTAAGAAGGCAGAGGAGGCGGGTAGCGGGGAACATGTTTATAACGTTCCCTGAACTAAGTTGATCGCAATGTCCGGATCACATTTGGAAAACGTGTCATGCTGAACGAAGCGAAGCGCCTGACCTTATGGAAACGGTCTTACTCGCATGAGCAAATAGCTACAGGTTGTACGTCGAAATACTTGGAGATATCGATGCAGTCTTACTCTTTTTCTGCTTCACTGCGCGTAGTCGCTCTTACTTTCCTAACGGCCGTGCTGACGTTTTCAGCTA
>CALMAP010000309.1:9423-10754 GCA_937859825.1 uncultured Terriglobus sp.
CGGCCCCGCTGCCCCCGCAACCGCGCACACCACCGCTGCTGCTGGGAGCGGCGTGGTACCCGGAGCAGTGGCCGGAGCAGCGCTGGGAGAAAGACCTGCAGTTGATGGAGGAGGCGCACATCCACTTTGTACGTATCGGGGAGTTTGCGTGGACGCGCATGGAACCGACGGAAGGGAACTATGACTTCACCTGGCTGGAACATGCAACCCGGCTCGCAGAGAAGCACAAGATAGCGGTGGTGCTGGGCACGCCCGGCGCAACACCGCCCGCGTGGCTGACGCAGAAGTATCCTGAGACGCTGCGCACCATGGAGAATGGCCGCAAGGACCAGCACGGCAACCGTGAGCAGTTCGACTTCACCAATGCGAAGTACCGTGACCTGCTCGGCAAAGTCGTGACGCAGATGGCCACGAAGTTCGGGCATGATCCCAATGTGATCGCCTGGCAACTCGACAACGAGATCGGCGAAGAAGACTACGGCGAAGCCACACGCATGCAGTTTCAGGATTGGCTGCACGGGAAATACAAGACGCTCGACAACCTGAACACCCGCTGGACGACGCAGTACTGGAGCGAGGCCTACACCGACTGGCGTCAGATCCCGATCCAGGAGCAGTACGGCAACCCCGGACTGTTGCTGAACTGGAAAGAATTCGTCAGCGACACCTGGCGCAGCTACGACCGGTTCCAGATCGACGCGATCCGTGCCCATGCGGAGCCGCGGCAGATCATCACCACCAACATGATGGGCTGGTTCGATAAGTACGACCACTACACCGTTTCGCAGGACCTGGACTTCGCCTCATGGGACGACTATGTGGGCACCGGCCACCTTGACCCGGTGCGCAACGGCGCAACGCACGACCTGACCCGCGGCTTTCTGCGCAAGAACTTCTGGGTCATGGAGACGCAGCCCGGCATGGTCAACTGGTCCGCGAACAACAACATGCTGGACAAAGGCGAGGTGCGCGCCATGGCGTGGCACGCGATTGGCCACGGCTCGCAGGCGGTGGAGTACTGGCAATGGCGCAGCGCACTGAACGGGCAGGAGCAGTACCACGGCACGCTCGTAGGCGCGGATGGTACTTCCGTGCCTTTGTATGACGAAGTGCAGCAGATTGGTGCGGAGTTCGAGAAGGCCGCTCCCGCACTTGAGGGCACCACGGTCGAGTCGCAGGTCGCCATCCTGCACGATTACAACAGCCGCTGGGCGATCAACTGGCAGCGCCACAACAAGGAGTTCGATCCGGTCACGGCCCTGGTCAGCTACTACGGCCCCTTGCGTGCGCTGGCGCGGTCGGTGGATGTGGTGCAGGACTCCGCCCCACTC
>CALMAP010000309.1:10764-13448 GCA_937859825.1 uncultured Terriglobus sp.
GCACCTGCGCGGAATCTGCTCACGCCCGAAGCGGAAGAACCTTGAGGCATACGTACGCGGCGGCGGCCACCTGGTGCTGACGCAGCGCTCCGCCATGAAGGACGAGGATAACAGCCTGTTCCCGCAACGCCAGCCTGGCCCGCTGCTCGACCTGCTCGGCGCGCGTGTGGAGCAGTGGTACGCAGTCGAAAAGCCGGTACCCGTTGAAGGCAAATGGGGCAACGGTGAAAACCGCATCTGGGCCGAGCAGTTGAAGACAATCTCACCCGAAACCGAGGTACTGATGCGCTACGGCAAGAGCAACGGCTGGCTCGACGGCCAGCCTGCTGCCGTTACACGCAAGGTCGGCAAAGGCCGCATCACCTATATCGGCGCGGGTCTGGACGCAGGCACGTTCCCGAACGCCGCTGCATGGATGCTGAAGCAGAGTGGATTGGATCCCGTGATGCCCGGCTTGCCCTCCACCGTGGACGTCTCGATTCGCAGCGGCGGCGGCAAGCGCGTGGTAATCCTCACGAACTACTCTGCGGAACCCGCGACCATCCCTCTTCCTGCAGCCATGACGGATGTGCTGAACGGCGGTACCAAGACTCAGGTGGTGCTGCCGCAGTATGGTGTGGCGGTGTTGCGGTAATTCATCTAATCCGTTGCAGAGCCGCAGCCTAGAACAAACACGCAGCTTTATCTCGCTTACATGATTCCCACTGTGTATGCAGGTGTCGTGATGAATCGTGCTGACAATCAGGCACTACGGTCCGATACGTGTTGGACAACACGAGCGCGTAGCCGTTGTGGAAGCAAGCAGAGCTAACATTTTGTCGAACGATTTGCTTATCAGAAAAGCGAAATGCCAAGGGCCGCCTGAATTCCCGGCGGCCCTTGGCAGCAGTATGTGTTTACGAGTTGTTGTCCTGCAAAGGCCGCAGTGTGCGATAACTGGCATTGCCGTGTGACCACACCAGCAGCAGGATGTCCTTGCTTGCCGGTGCGCCATGCACCTCCGACACGAACTGGCTTGCGGAAGAAGCAGGCTTGCGGTTGACCTCTTCGATCACATCGCCCGGCTGCAGTCCCGCGTCTTCCGCGGGCGAGCCGGGGCGCACCGACTGTACCAGTGCGCCCGCGATTTCCTTAGGCGCCTGCACCTGTTCGCGCAGGTCGCTGGTCAGGTCCACAACGCCGAGTCCCAGCCTGCCAGTGCGTGCCTTGCCGTTTCCCTCGTCGCCACCATCGTTGTCCGCAACCTGCGTACCCGCGTGAAAGGAACCCACGGTCAGCTTTACCTTTTGTGGAGCTCCATTGCGCAGCACACCCAACTCTACGCCGGTTCCCGGACTCATCTGGCTCACGGCAATCTGCAGCGTTTCACCGCTCAGCACCTTGTGCCCATCCACCTCTGTGATCACGTCACCCTGCTTCAGGCCGCCGCGGCTCGCGGGCGAATCCGGCGATACCTGCGCGACGATCGCGCCTTCCGCGCTCTTCAGCTGAAAGAAGCTGGCGTTGTCCGGTGTTACGTCGTTCATGCTGATGCCGATGTAGCCGTGGTCCACCTTGCCGTGCGCAATCAACTGGTCCACGGTGCCGCGCACAATCTGTGACGGGATCGCGAAGCCCGCGCCCGCGAATGCGCCGGAACTGCTGATGATGCCGTTGTTGATGCCCACCAGTTCGCCGTGCGCGTTCACTAGCGCTCCGCCGGAGTTGCCGGGGTTGATTGCCGCATCTGTTTGAATCAATCCGCCGGGCGTGCGTGCATCGTTGGAGAAGGTGTTGCGGCGGTTCAGCGCACTGACAATACCGCGCGTCACCGAGAACTGCAGCGAACCGAACGGGCTCCCAAAGGCAAGCACCGTTTGGCCGGGGTGCAGTTGCGTGGAGTCGCCCCAAGCAATCGCAGGCAGGTTCTTCGCGTCCACCTTGACCACGGCGATGTCGGTCAGCTTGTCCGTGCCGATGACCTTGCCGTTCAGGATGCGGCGGTCGTTCAGCGTAACCTTGATGTTCACCGCCCCATCCACGACGTGGTTGTTGGTCACGATGTAACCGTCCGGTGAGACGATCACGCCCGAGCCCACCCCATGCTGCAACTGCTGTTGCTGCGGCATCATGCGGCCTTGACCGAAGCCCTGCCCGAAGAACTGGCGCAACTGCGGAGGAAGGCCCTGCGAAGTGCCGCCATCCTGCTCGTCCTCGTCGCCAGTGGGGACCTCGTGCTCGCCGCCGCGCGAAGTGACCGCGATGTTCACAATGGCAGGCGTAACGCGTGCCGTAACAGCCTCCATCGCCTGGTCCAGCGAGGTCAGCGCGCTGACGGACTGCTCGTCCATCGCACCGCCGTAGGAGGGTGCCGCGTGTACGGTGCCGCGGCCCAAAAAGAGAGCTCCACCCAGCACGAGCGTACCTGCGATGGAAAGGGACTTGGCATGCTTTCTAGCGTCTTCTAATTGATTAGTAACTGTGGACACAATTGTTCTCCTTGTGAAGTGGGGTATGGGTTAAATCGTGATGACGAGCCAGCCTTCGGGCGTAGCGACGGCGTAAGCCGTAACAGGAAGGAAGACCGGAGAAGAAAAGTTTGAGTATGTGCCTGTCTGCAGAAACTCGGCGGGCTCCAGTGACGTGGGATTGCGATGGATCTGCCGCGCCAGGTATCCCGTCGATTGCAAGCGCGCAGGCTGGCG
>CALMAP010000310.1:0-473 GCA_937859825.1 uncultured Terriglobus sp.
ATCGAGGCAACTTCACCGTAGAGCGCATCCGCGAAATTGAACGCGACACACGTCACGACGTCATTGCATTCACAACAGCAGTGGCGGAGCAGGTGGGCCCCGAATCCCGGTGGCTCCACTTTGGCCTTACTTCGACGGACGTGGTCGACACTGCGCAGGCCTTGCAGATCCGCGAAGCGTCTGAGCGTATTTTGCGGGGGCTACATGAACTTGAGGCGGTGCTGCGGCGAAGGTCCATTGAGTTTGCGCTCACACCATGCATTGGCCGCACGCATGGCGTTCATGCGGAACCAACTACCTTCGGTCTCAAGCTGCTGCTCTGGTTCAGTGAATGCCAACGCAACATCGCCCGTTTCAAAGCCGCGGCGGAAGATATGCGCGTCGGTAAGCTCTCCGGTGCGGTTGGCAGCTTTGGCACCGTGCCTCCCGCGCTCGAAGCAGAAATCTGCCGCCGATTGGGGCTTAATGCCGCT
>CALMAP010000310.1:483-6207 GCA_937859825.1 uncultured Terriglobus sp.
CAGGTGCTGCAGCGCGATCGCCACGCAGCCTATGTCTCCTGCCTGTCGATTGTTGCCTCGTCTCTCGACAAAATCGCCACCGAGATACGGCACCTGCAGCGCACTGAAGTCCGCGAAGCAGAGGAGTTCTTCAATCCGAAGCAGAAGGGTTCCAGCGCTATGCCGCACAAGCGCAATCCCATCACCGCGGAAAACATTTGCGGTCTTGCGCGAGTCATGCGGGCCAACGCGCAGGTTGCACTCGAGAACGTGGCTCTCTGGCATGAGCGCGACATCTCCCACAGCTCTGCGGAGCGCGTGGTGCTTCCCGACCAGACCACGCTTGCGGATTACCTGCTCGCAAAGACGACCGACCTGATCGATCGCCTGCTCGTCTACCCGAAGCGCATGCAAAAGAATCTCGATCTGACAGGAGGACTCGTCTTCAGCGGCCAGCTCCTTCTGGACCTTGCCGAAGCTGGCATGCTCCGCGAAGACGCTTACCGGGTAGTCCAGACCTTGGCGATGCGCGCCTGGACGGAAGACCTTGTTTTTCGTGAACTGGTACTGCAAAGCCCAGAAATCGCCGCACTCCTCGCGCCCGAGCGGCTGGAGCGCGCATTCGATGTGAAGCGCCGGTTGAACAATGTGCCAGCAGTCTTCGAGCGCGTGCTCGGTGAGCCCCTTTCTACCGCTGCTTCCGCTTAAATCTGCAGGGGGGGCGCTATGGCGAGCATGGATGATGCAGCGTTTGTGCAGATACTGGACCATGCTCTTGCGGATGCGACACAGCGCGCGGGCCACTGGCTCGCCTGCCGGCCCGGATGCAATGCATGCTGCCACGGTGTCTTTGCCATCTCCAGTCTGGATGCGGACCGCCTGAATCGCGGATACCAAGAGTTGCGTCTGACTGATCCCGAGCGCGCAGGCTCTGTTGCGACGCGATGTGAGGAAACTCGAGCTCGTCTCTCGGATGATTTTCCGGGCGATCCGCTCACCGGATTGCTTGGTGAAGATGAGGACTCGGAAGCACGGTTCCAGGACTTTGCCAATGAAGAAGTTTGTCCCGTGCTCAATCCAGAATCCGGAACATGCGACCTGTACGAACATCGCCCTGTGACCTGCCGCGTATTCGGACCACCGGTGCGATCGAGCGAAGGTTTCGGGGTCTGTGAACTGTGTTTTCAGGGTGCTCCTGAAACAGAGATTGAACGCTGTGAACTGCACCTTCCACCGTCAGAGCAGGAAGACGAACTTATTCATCCGCACGGCGATTGGAGGACGATTGTCGCGTTCGCTCTGAAAACTTAGTTTCCGGGAGTGTCGTGTGCGACAGACTTTCCAGCCATAAGTTCCCCGGAGCTGGTGCCACATTGCAAATGCTTCGGCGTTTCGGCATACGGCACTCCGTAAGAACAGAAATTGCGTCGCTCAATGCCTGGAACTATGCCTGGAGGCGTGAGGCTATCCCCATCCAGACTCAGCCTCGTCTTTTCCCGTGTGTCAATCTCCGGTAGAGCCCAAGGTAAGCGGTTCCCGAAAGCTGACCACGCAGGTGCAGATGCGATAGGCGATAATGCGAAAGCAGTGAATCAGCAAACATCGCCATCACGCGGAAAGAACCTGACACTCGCAGTCACTGGCGCGAGCGGCTCGATCTTTGCCGGAGCCATGCTTCTTCTGCTGGCGGAAGATTCCCGCGTCGCGCACGTAGATATCGTCGTCTCCGACCATGCCATGCGGGTCGTGGCCGAAGAGCACGGGCTCCCGGCAGGCCGGTCCGGCTTCCTGGACGCATTGCTCCATATCGCTGGCCCTGCGCCTGGCTTCCATCTTCCAGAAGGTAAATTCTCGCTGCTCGAAAACTCCGATATTGGCGCGGGAATCGCCAGCGGCAGCTATCCCAGTGACGGCATGATCGTGCTTCCCTGCTCCATGGACACCTTGGCTTCTATCAGTCATGGCATGGCCTCCCGGCTGATCGTGCGCGCCGCCGATGTTTGCCTGAAAGAACGACGGCCCCTGCTGCTTTGTATACGAGAGACGCCTTTTAACCTGATCCACATCAGGAACATGGCCGCCGCTACAGAAGCAGGCGCGACGGTATTCCCGGTCATTCCCGCCTATTACAACAAGCCTGAAAACATCACCGAGATGGCGATTCAGTTCTGCTGCCGTGTGCTTGGCCATGTAGGCCTGCCGCAACACAGAGCCTATCGCTGGAAAGCTGACGACCTGGCCTAGCGCTTCTTTGCAGGCAGAGTGCGGTCAATGGATGTGAGGGGCGGGTCTGCGGCAAGAAACCGAAGAGTTACCGGAATCACCTGCGAAGCGCACTCAGCCACAGCCAGATGACCACACCCCTTGATGCGCACCAGCACAGATTGCGGAAGCAGTTCGTGCATCTTCTCTGCCATGGTCATGGGCGTCAACTTGTCTTCGGTGCCCCACACAATCAGCACCGGCATTTTCAGGTGCTGCAGACGGAAATCCAGAATTTCTTTGCCATCCAGCATGCTGGCAAGCGTGCTGTCCACAACCCGGGCACTGTGATGGAAACGGCGCAGGAGCCCAGGAACTGCAAATGATGGGAGCCGGATGAACGGTTTGTACGGTTCAATCCGGTAGAGCAGTGCATCGAGATCGGCCTTGCTCGAAGGAGCGAACATCTGAAGGGGAAAATCCAGCGGCATGTACAGACCAGCACTGTCGTAGAGCAGCAGGCGATGAACCTTCTCCGGCTCGTCGAGCGCGTACTTGGCAGCCAGCCAGCCGCCCATCGACCATCCGGCCACATCCGGTTTTTGGATATGCAGAGTGTCTACAAATCCTGAGATGATGCGCTCTTCGCTGGAAAGCGAAAAGTCACCGCCCAGCGGCTTGTCAGATGCACCGTATCCCAGTAAGTCCAGCGCGTACACGTGATACCCGTGCGCCGCCAATGCCGGTGTCAGGACCGCCCAGTCGCTTCCGCGAGCGCCGAGTCCGTGGATCAACAGGACGGGTTTGTCAGGCCCCGCCTGCTTTGGCAGTGCTTCAAGATAGTGAATGCGGTGGGCATTGACGTTCACATAGTGGTGCTGAACACCGTGACGCCAAAGATAGATGTCGGTTCCGCGGTCGACCAGCCAAAAAGGATTGAGATAAAGCAGCACCAAAGAACAGACCGCCAGCGCAGCGATCGTTCCAGCTGCAGCGACGATGGCGCGCTTGCGTCCTTGCTTCACCGGAACGGCTTGCCGAACTCTTCGGCAAAGGTCGTATGGGCCAGACCAAAGCGGCCCCCATCATATTTGTCACTGCCTTTAAGACGTCCTATGGCCAGCAGAGAAACCACCCAGTAGCTCAACGGCAGACGAAGAATCTCGTGCATTCTCTCCTGCTCGAAACCTTCCATGGGAGCGGTGTCATAGCCGAGGCTTTCCGCCGTCAGCAGCATGAATGCCGCAGCGATCGACACCTGTTTGTTGAGCCATCCATGCATCTGGTCACGGTTTAGAGAAGAAAGATAGCTCTGCACATAACTCTTCAACTGCGCAGCGTAACTTTCTGGCATTCCGCCACTTAGTCCCATGCGAATAATGTCGTCCGCATCACGGCGCCAACCGTCTGCATCACCGCAGCATGCAATTACCACGGAGGCTTCTTCGACCTTTGCCTGATTGAAACAGGCAGCCCGCAATTTTCGCTTCTGGTCTTCGGACTGCACGACGACAAACCGCCAGGGCTGTACGTTGTAACCTGAGGGAGCGGCCAGTCCTGCCTCGATGATGCGGCGAAGGTCTTCCGCTGGAACCGGCGATCCATCGAAGGATGGGGTCGTTCTCCGCTCACGGACGACCTGTTCAAGTGACTTAGGAATACTGTCCATGCGCAACAGCTATTTTACCGGACGGCCCTGCCATTCGACTTCATCCAACACTCAAGGTAACTTCGAGACCGGCTCTTCGCTGGCAAAGGGGGAACCGTTCGGCCCATCCGCGTAGACCCATACACCGTGGAATGCGCTGCGCATTTCGGGATACGCACCGAGCAATGCGCTAGCCGCTTTCTGGTTCCGAGCGCGGGCAATAACCGGATCGGCGATCGTGTCCGCCTTGAAATGAACCTGCACATCGATGCGATCACTGCCGAGTGAGTCATCTGGCCCAAGCGAAGTGAACAGGTATTCCGTTCCATCTTTCGCCTTTACCACCAGAGGCGACGCCGCACTGATACCGGACGAGAGCGCGGCCGGAGCAGAGCGCGTCTGCTCTTCGTGCAACTGGTCAAGGTGTGATGTGCTGATGAACTCCACTGGCTTAAGCAACTGCTCTGCCTCGGCATACTGCAGCCACGCATTCCACGACTGCTTCTTTCCTGCCGAAACTCTTGCCTCCGTCCAGTACCAGAGACCATCGTGACCAGCGGCCATCGTCGCCCGGGGGAATAAACCTGCCAATTGCCACGTGCCTGGTCCACTTTGCTTCATCAGAAACGCGAGTTGCCACGATATCGTGCCCTTCGCGTCGATGATGGCGAGCCCGTATTTGCCGGCAGGGAGAGCCTGCAGACTGAAGGTGACAGAGGACTGCGATCGGTTGAGGTTGCAGAAGAACTGCGCGTCCTGGGGCGAGGCGGCACCAGATGGATTGCTGGAGGCGTCCAGCAGCCAGACGCTATCCGGCTGAAATGTCGCTGTTTTCAGGTGGGGCGAGGTGCTGGCAATCGTGTCAGCCATGCCGCCGAAGTCTTTCGCGTACTGCTCCAGTGTTCTTGCTCGAATCGCATTGGCATCGTTCGCCTGCATCTCTGTTGCAAACGCAAGACCTGCCGCCGCGAGGCTGTCGCGGTCCGCAGCCTGCATTTGGGACTGGGTAACGCACTTCTGTCCGATTCCGGCCCTGCAGACGAGCACACAGACAATGCAAGCCAGCAGGAAACGACTGCGCGCAATCGAGGCTTTTCTATGAATCATGCGGTTATCCTAACGAGTACTGCTTGAGTATCCCCGAGCAGATGCTCCAGTTTAGCCCTTTGCCATGTTTGGAAAATCAACATCAGCCGCGTTTCCAGCGTCTAATTCCATACAGGACTGATTTGACGAATTGAATGTCGAAAGAGATATTGAGGCAGCCATGCAAACCACTACAAATCAGCCGTTGCGGCGGGCCGTGTTTGGCTGTGTGATCGTCCTCAGTAGTGGAGCAATCGCAGCGGCGCAGGCACCGAAGGCTTCTTCACTTCCACCGTCTGCTCCTACTTCGTCAGTCTCACCTTCGCAAATGCCATCTGCGAACCCGCCGGTTGTTTCCAGCATTTCACCGTCACACTCTGAGATTTCCTGGAACGGCAATACGTTGCAGGTTGTCGCAACGAACGCCAGTCTGAGCCAGTTGATGCAGGAAATTGCCGCAAAGGCGAATCTTAAGATCACTGGTTCGACACCGGAGGATAGGGTTTTCGGCACCTATTGACCGGGCAAGCTGGAAGACGTATTGTCTGAGCTTCTCGACGGCATGGCGATCAATATGCTGTTTGTCGATCGTCCGGGTACGCAAGCGAAGCAGCTTGTGCTTACCTCGAGAAGCGGCGGGCCCATACCTTCGAGTCAGAACCAGCAGGGCCAGGATGGGAATGGGGCACGGAGCAGTCCCTCGCAGAATGATGTGGGCCAGGCACCGCAGCCGCCGCAGCACGTCCCACTACCGTATGCACCCCCATACGCTCCGGCGGCCGGTGCTGCAGCTTCCACAGACCCGCCCC
>CALMAP010000311.1:0-514 GCA_937859825.1 uncultured Terriglobus sp.
ACGCTATGGCGCTACGCAAGATTACCGGCGTGGAAGTGACCAAGATGCTGCCCACGCCCAACATTGACGACGCCAAGATTCCCGAGGCGCGCAAGTGGCAGGCAATCGGCTCGCACCGCAAGATCTATACCTTTTCCGAGTCGGATTACACCGACCTGGGTGGTATCTGGTCAGGTCCGGCAGACTGGGCAGACGGTGAGCCGCTCGAGATGATCCAGGGCGTTCCTGAGTATGCGGCGGAAGGCCCGGTCATTGGCGAGTGCCGCACCCTGTTCTCGCCGGACTACGCGCCGGAAGAGATCTACGAGATTGCGGCACAGTTGATGGCCAAGGGCGGCATCTCCCCGCTGCAACCGGGCGACGGTCTGCACTCACGCTTCCAGGGCAGCACCCCAGACAGCCCCGGCGCCTCCGCGCAGGAAGGCAGGAAGACGACGGAGACGATTTCTTCCTCGTCAGCAAAGAAGAGCTCGAAGAAGAAGTAGTTAGCAGTTATAAGTGCAGCAACGAGAAG
>CALMAP010000311.1:524-5446 GCA_937859825.1 uncultured Terriglobus sp.
ATATTTATTTTCTTTTTTACTCCCCACACCCTCCTCGCGGCCCCATTGCCCCCCCCTCTTCTCGTTATGTCCATATTCCCTCAGGGTGTAAGCGACATTCCGCATGTGCTAGAAATCACGGCTCCTGGTATGTGTCGACACATGCTAGGAATGCCATCAGGGTAAGAATTGAAAGGGCACGGCTTCAGCCGTGCCGCATGCCATGGGCTACCTATACACGCGCGATCCACGGCACCGAAGAGGAGTATGCGTTTCCATCGCGCGGTCCACGGCTGGGGCGCCAAGATCTTTTCTCTTCGGGTGTAGTTTAGGGCCGAAGGTCCGTCCTAATACCAGCCTTGGCCAAGCTGTTACGCTGAGTATCAATTGTGACTCGGCTATGCTCGTGAGCATGACTGCGGCAGGCAACATTCGGCAGAATAATCACTATGTTCCGCGATTTCTACTCAACAACTTCTCGCTCCCTGGAGATGCGTCAAAACTGCTTGAATATCGTCTTCTAGTCGAGCACCCCAGCATCCCGCAGTGGAAAGCTCGCCCGATAAAAAAGACAGCTCGTCACAAGAATTTGTACACGGTGGCCGATGACATTAGCGAATCAGACGCGCTCGAGACTTGGCTAGACGAGAAGTTCGAAAATCCCGTCGCACCATCCGTACAGAAAGTGTTGGCGGGCCATTCACTAGATGCTGATGACCTGAGGCTACTCTCTAGATTCTTCGCTGCTCAGTTCGTCCGCATCCCAGCCTGGTACATACGTCACAAGGAAGCCTGGGCTAGACAGCTAGACGATGAGATTCAGAAGATAAAGCAGCGAATAGAGCGCGAACGTCCCAACCTCAACCTTGCGCATAACTGTACAGAAATCATCGCCGCTCCTGACGGCTTTCCCCTTCGGATGGTTGTTCAACTTTTAGGCGACAAGTACCGCATGACAGCTCAGAGCGTCACTGGACGAAAGATGTGGATGTGGAGCGTCCGTCATGTCCTTCGGGCAGATGGCCCTGTTTCTAAACTCCAGTCCTACCAATGGTCCATTTTGGAAGCTCCAGCTGGCATCGATTGGATCCTCTCCGACAATCCAGCCCTGTCATGCGTTTCGCGACCGAACGGAATCAGGAACCATTCGGCGCCGTTGGATACGCTTGGCGCACATCTGATGTTGCCGTTAAGCCCTAAGCATCTGCTTTACCATCGAGTCGGCTATCCGATGAAGGAGCAATACACCGTCGCACGTCCCTTCCTTGCTCAGCAACTCCGCGCGAATTTGATTGAAGCTGCTTATCGCAGTATCTACGGCCGCTCCGAAGATCTGGAGATCACCGCTTATAGGCCCAGAATCGTCAGTGCCGAAAGGGCCAAGTACGAACGGGAAGAGTGGATCCGTTTCGGCGCTGAACAGACTAGAGCAGAGCGCTTCGAAACCCTTCGGCACACCCGAAGGCTAAAGAATAATCGTGTGTCCGGGAGAGGATCCGTCGCCGTGAACGGGCGGATTTGTCACGATAAGGCGCTTGCCAGCAGTAAACAGTAGGGAGGAACTTCTCCAGAGTGTTCGCACCGCGCAACGTTGTTACTCCGCTTGCAAAATCAGGCACTTTAAGTACCGCGTCTCCGGCAGGGTAAGCACCTCAGGATGGTCCGGCGCGGCGGCGCGGGTTTCCAGCAGGCGCACGTGGCGGCCCGCGTCCGAGGCGGCTTCGGCGACCGTGTTCGTGAAGTCCTGCAGGCTGATGTGCTGGGAGCAGGAGCACGTGACCAGAACGCCGCCAGGGTTCAGCATGCGCAGCGCGCGCAGGTTCAGTTCCTTGTAGCCGCGCAGCGCGCCTTCCACGGCGCGGCGGCTCTTGGCGAAGGCTGGCGGATCCAGCACGATCGTGTCGAAGCGTTCGCCTGCGGCGTCGTAGCTGCGTAGAAGTTCGAAGGCGTCGGCCTCAGTCCACTCGATGGTTGCTTTCAACTGCGCTGCGTTGCGCTGCTCATTCTGCTCCGCAACTTCGAGCGCGGCGCGGCTTGCGTCCACGGCGATGACACTGTCGCACACCTGCGCGAGATGCAGCGCAAAGCCGCCCTGATAGGTGCAAATGTCGAGGGCGCGGCCATGCGCGTAGCGTGCCGCCGCGGCGTAGTTGAGGCGCTGGTCTAGGAATGCACCGGTCTTCTGGCCCGCGTTCGCGTTGTAGCCGAAGCGCAGGCCGTTGAGCGTAAAGACCGTCTCCGGCTCGCTCTCATGGGAAGCAGCGAACAGCGGGGCGGATGGTGGCAGGGGCAGGTTTTCCAGTTCGCGGATGCGCGGGTCGGGCCGCTCCACCACAATGCGCACGCCGTCCACGGCAAGCTCCGCCGCGAGCACCTCGCGCAGGTCGTCCTGCGCGGTGGCCTGCGTGAGCAGTTGCAGGACGACCAGGTCGTTATACCGGTCGGCAACGATGCCGGGAAGGTTGTCGGCTTCTGAGAAGATCAGGCGTACGGAGTTCGTTCGCATCGTGTCCACAAGAAACGGTTTCCGCAACGCAAGAGCAGCGCGGACGCGCACACGCGTGTCCTCAAGGTACTCACCGCGGCTGACGCGCGGCTCCGTGGAGATGCGACGCAGGGTAAGTTCGCTCGCGTCGCTGAAGAGGGCCGAGCCGAGCGGGATGTGCCGGCTGTCCAGAACGGTGACGATCGCGCCCGGGGCGAGCACCTCGCTGCCGAGCGCGGGGATAAGCTGCTCGACCTCGGACCGGTAGACCCACAGGTGCCCGGCGCGCAAGCGGTCTGAAGCTCGCCGCGAGAGGATGGCGGCGGGACCGGCTTCGTCCGCTTCGGCATAAGGCAGTGCGTGGCTTCTCTGGGGCTTTTCCTGGGTGCGGGCTGCTGTGGAGCGCATCTCTTCATGGTCGCACGGCAACCTGCGTGTCCTGCGGCGCAGAACCCATGTTCCCGGACATGGGTCGCACGTGTCGTTGTGGCATGATGGATTTGCTTTCTACAGGTCTGGTTCGCTCGAAGGGCTACCACCGGGAGATCAAGTTTCGCCCTGAAAAGCGAAACGACTCCGGGGCGGCCCCCCCGGCGTCGATCCTGTAGGAAGGTGGGGGCACCCTGGGCCCGCGCCAGGTGAAATGGCGTGGGCATCAGGTAGAAGTTCCGTCGGAACTTGTACTCTACCTGATCGTTCGAGTGCTCCTTCATTGGCGTTTTTAGCGCCGTTGATTGAGCTTCACCAGTAACACTCCTCCGCCGTCACCAGTTTCGGCGGGGGAGCTTGCATGAACAAAACACATCCATACACCACCAGTATCGAACGTTTTCCGGCCCGCTTCAACTGTTCTTTGAGGCAAGCCTGAAATTCCGCATAGCCGCCAGGACAGTTGCGGCCTATCGTTTGGCCGGGCAGCCGGCACTATCGGTCACGCTGGTCAGCACACGGTCCTTTGAGGCGATCTGGCGGCTGTAGCAATCACCCAGCGTGCTGGTGCTCTTGTAACTGGCCGAACTGCTGCTTGGGCCAATGGACGTGAGCGCGCCTGCCGTGGAGAAGTTCAGCGTGTCCGTGGTGTGCACCTGCTCGGCCGTACCTGCGGCAAAGAGCGGGAAGCCGTTGAGCGACTTCGTCTCAGACTCGATGTCCTTCTGGTCGGAGGTCACGGTCTGCGCGGAGGAGTTATCCGCGTTGATCGTGTAGGCGTAGTTCAGCGTGAGCGGGAAGGCAATGTGCTTCTCCGTCGTTTCCTTCAGGAAGCCGACCTGGCTGGTGGTTTTGGCATCGACGGTGCTGGTCTGCACCGCGTTCTGGATGTCGTTTGCGCCCACGTTGAAGGTCTGCGTGCTGATGAAATTCACCTTCTGTTCTACGGTAGTTTCGACCCGGCCGAGTGACGTGTTCACATAGCCCTTCACCGCAAAGCTGCGGGCAGAATCGACACTGACGGTGCCTACGGTGTTGCCGCTAGCGTCCGTCGTCAGCTTCTCAACCACCTGCGGTGTCGGCGCGACACTCAGCGTGTTCTCCAGGATGCCACCACCGGTCTGCTGGCGGAACGGATCGGTGTAAAGCAGCAGGTTGGCCGTTGCCAGAAAGTAGCTGCTGGCGTTGTAGACCGAGACGCCGACCGTGTGCGGATTCCCATCGCTGAGTACGCCGGCAAAGGGCGTAAGGTCCACGCGGTAAGGCTTGAAGTTCAGCGTCTGTACGCCGGTGATCGGCTGCCACAGGTAGGGATCGATGCCGCCGGTATAGATCCAAGGGTAGACCGGCGCCACGCCTGCGGACTTGCCGTCAATGGTGATCTCGGTTTCGCGGAACGCCGTGGACGGGCAGCTCAGCAGCTTGTCGGCCACATCGTTCGGCACGCACAGGTACCAGAACTCGTCTGACGACTGTGCCTGGGCGATCACGTCCAGGTAGGCCTTGGCCGTGTTCCGGGGAGCGGTCACCGTTGTCGTGAGTTGGGAAGACGTCGTGTCGAGCTCATAGGGGCTGTTTACACCACTGACCGGTACGATCTTGTCCGGAACGACGGGCGCAGGGTTGCGGAAGTCGGCAGGATAGAAGAGCAGCTTTGCCGTGCCGTAGATGATGCCCGTGTAAGTCGAATTGACGATGTTGTAGACGATGGCCTGGCCGCTCTGCGCAGTGCGGAAGAGCGCGGAAAGGTCGGTCACATCGCGCTCAACATGCCAGGAAGGGCTGAGCGCGGCCCCGCGGCTCTGCCGTGGTGCCGTAATAGATATTGGCATTGCCCAGGTAGAGCGACGCCGTGCGGTCGAACTGGCGCCCTTTGCTCACGGTAAAGTCCACGGTCAGCACGACCTTGGCCCAGCGGCCGCCGCAACCCGTGGGCGGCGCATAGCTGATCGGCTTCGCACTGTAGTCGCCAAATGTCTGGTTGTCGAAGAGGGTCACGGTGCATGGCTGGGTAGACGGCCTGCTTACC
>CALMAP010000312.1:0-4929 GCA_937859825.1 uncultured Terriglobus sp.
AAGGTGACGCCTGGGCGGCCCGGCTGGCCCACGGGCCCGTGCGAGCCCGCTACACCGGCGTCACCTGTGTAGCCGCGTTCTCCCGGCGCCCCCTGCGGGCCGATTGCGCCCTGTGCTCCTGCAGGTCCGGGTAAACCGATGGCAGCAGGCACGAGCACCGTCCAGAAGGTGGAAGACGCATCGGGCGTGTTGCCGTGATTGCTGTCCGCAACGGAGATCCACGCGGTCGATTGCCACGTGACCACGTCGTTCACAGCGTAGTTCAGAGTCGCGGCGTACGCGCCTCGAAACGCTAGGCTCCTGCCTGTTCCCGTGCCTGATGACGTGGCCGCAGGCACCAGCACTGCCCAGCTTGCCGGGAAAGCGTCCGGTGGGTTGCCGCGATTGTTCTCGGCAAGCGAAACCCATGCGGCGTTCGCAAACGTGATGACGTCGTTCACGGCATACAGGGCAGCCGTATTGAAAGCTCCGCGGTACGCCATGCCGGCGGATGTGGAGGTCGCGGTTGCGGCAGGAACAAGCAGGCCCCACCGGCCGTTGTCCGTGCCCGGAATGGTTCCAACATTTCCTGCTACCAGGGATACCCAAGCCGCGCCCGCGTAGCTGACAAGATCGCTGGTGTTGTAGGCGGTGGACGCGGTATAGCTGCCCTGGTACGTCAGTCCACCTGCATCACCCTTGTCGCCCTTCGGACCCACTGCACCCGCGGGACCAGCACTCCCCTGTGGCCCGGCAGGTCCTTGCAGACCGGCAACGCCCTGTGGTCCCGTGATGCCTGCCGGTCCCGGTGCTCCAGGAAAACCCTGTGGACCCGTCGCGCCGGGGTCTCCCTTGTCGCCCTTCAGTCCTGCCGACCCGCTGCCCGGTGTAAGCACCACGTCCAGTGTTGCGGGGCGTGCGGTGGTGTCGTTCTCCTTGCTGTCCAGCACCACATCTGCCGTGGTGGACGAGAGCGCAAAGCCGAAGTTGCTGCCGGGATCGTCCGTCCATTTCTTCACCAGAGCGGTTACATCGAAGACCACATACTGGCCTTCCTCTGTTGCCGCCTCCACGTCGATCGCGGAGCCGAGTGGCGGAAGCGTTTGCGAGGTCACCGCCGCCTCGCGCCAGTCTGCACTCACAGGGGCAAGTGTGAGCGTGCCGGGTACGTTGACACGGTTGATGTAGACGCGCAGCGTGGCGCGGCCGATCTGCGCGGACGTTGTCACTGCGGGCACTGCTGTTCCGTCGAAGCGAAGGAGCGCCTTGCTTGTTGCATTGACATACAGGTTGCTGAGTGCGCCGTAGTTGGTAGAAGGCCGCGCGGTGGTCACGTAGGTGTCGGCCAGCAGCGTCGCCTGCGACGCGTGCATGGGCAGCGAAGCAAGCGCGGCGATCGTGAGGCAGCTCGCGGCAGCAAGCAGATTCGGGCAACACGCGACCTTCACAACGACCCTCAACGAGACGAAGTTCGGCATGATTCGCCGCGCAGCCTGTCGTATCTGGCAGCAACGGGTCCGGCACACCTTGGGAGAACGTCCATTGTAGGCAGAAAACCCAATCGATGGCGAGGGTTTGCTTTGCTCTATTGCGGGACAGTTTTGTCGCGATACACTCGGGGCGACTCAAAACCGTAGCAGTTGCATCGAACCGCATCGTCTGCATGACTTGAAGAGGTGTTTGGATGAGTGTCGATTCCAAGGCGGGCAAGCAGCCCGATCCGCATGACCTGGTTGACCTGTCGCGGCTCGTTTCCGCGTACTACACGCTGCAGCCGGATGTGGCGAACCCGGCGGAAAAGGTGTCGTTCGGCACCAGCGGTCATCGCGGCTCCAGCGTGCATGCGGCGTTCAACGAGAACCACATCCTTGCCATCACGCAGGCCATTGTGGAGTACCGCGCGGGCAAGGGGATTACCGGCCCGCTCTTTCTCGCGATGGACACGCATGGCCTGAGCGAACCCGCCTTCCGCACCGCGCTCGAGGTGCTTGCGGCGAATGGTGTAACCACGATGATCGACGCGGCGAGCGGACGCGGAGGAAGTTATGGGTACACGCCGACACCGGCGCTGTCGCACGCGATCCTGAACTACAACGCAGGCCGCAGAGACAGCCTGGCCGACGGCATCGTCATCACGCCGTCGCATAATCCGCCAGAGGATGGCGGCTTCAAGTACAACCCGCCCAACGGCGGTCCCGCCGACACGGACGTGACCAAAGCCGTGCAGGACCGCGCCAACGAAATCCTTGCGGCGAAGCTGAGCGATGTAAAGCGGGTGCCGTTTGCGCAGGCGCTTACCGCCTCCACCACACAGAAGCACGATTACGTTGCGGAGTATGTTGGTGATCTGAAGCTGGTGCTCGACATGGACGCGATTGCGAACAGCGGTCTTAAACTCGCGGTCGATCCTCTGGGAGGCGCGGGTGTGGCCTACTGGCCGCGCATTGCCGAGCAGTACAAGTTGCCGCTCACCGTGCTTTCCACCGTGGTCGACGCGACCTTCCGCTTCATGCACATTGACTGGGACGGCAAGATCCGCATGGACTGCTCCTCGCCCTATGCGATGGCCGGCATGATCGCCAACAAGGACAGGTACGACGTGAGTTGGGCGTGCGACACCGACCACGACCGCCACGGCATCGTCGCGAAGTCCGTGGGCCTGCTCAACCCGAACCACTATCTTTCCGTTGCCATCGAATACCTCTTCCAGAACCGCGGCCACTGGCGCAACGACGCCGCCATCGGCAAAACGCTGGTATCGTCGTCCATGATCGACCGCGTGGGTGCGGGCATTGGGCGCAAAGTGCTTGAGGTACCTGTCGGCTTCAAGTGGTTCGTGACCGGCCTCAGCGACGGCTCGCTCGGCTTCGGCGGAGAAGAGTCGGCCGGCGCATCGTTCCTGCGGCTGGACGCCGGTGCCTGGTCCACCGACAAGGACGGTCCCATCATGGGCCTGCTCGCGGCGGAGATGACGGCGCGCACCGGCAAAGATCCAGGCGAGCTCTACCAGGCGCTTACAGCCAAATACGGCAATCCCGTCTACCAGCGCATCGACGCCGCCGCCACCAAGGACCAGAAAGCCAAGTTGGCAAAGCTCTCACCGGAGCAGGTCACCACGAAGGAACTCGCAGGAGAGCCCATCACGCAGGTGCTCACGAACGCTCCCGGCAATGGCGCTGCCATCGGCGGCCTGAAGGTGACAACGCAGAATGGCTGGTTCGCGGCAAGGCCCTCAGGAACGGAGGATGTCTACAAGATTTATGCGGAAAGCTTCCAGGGTGAGGACCATCTGAAGAAGATCCAGGAAGAGGCGAAAGCGCTGGTGGATGTAGTTCTGAAGTAGCTTTTAGGTTTTTCGACTTAGCCACAGATTGCCATCTCGACCGAAGCGTCGCGAAGTGGAGAAACCTGCATTGTTCTTTGAGGGCCAAGGCTCCAAAAGACAATGCAGGTTTAAGTAAGGTTCTTCGGCCCGGTTACGGTGACATGACAGGGGACAGGTGGAATGGACCCGGCTATTCTGCTGCTTTCGCGTCCTGATAATGCCCGATGTGCTGGTAAATCTCCTGTGGGAACTTGAGATTTCGGTACAGGTTGCCGCTGTCTGGATCGGCTGGGTCGATGAACTGGAAGTCCTGTTCCCGCTGCCACTCCAGAAGACGTTCGCGTTTCGGCGGGCTGTAGTCACGGCCCTCGACCTGGTGCAGCATCTGCGCGGCCTGGTCTTCGTTGAAGTCGTTGTCCTTAATCAGGTAGGCAAGCACCTGCTCGTGCGGCAGGAAGTGTCTGGCTACCATGCTGAAGACAAGCCGGCCGTAGTGGCCAACGTCTTTTCCCGCATTTAACGAGTCGAGCAGATGGGCCATCATCGGATCTTTGCGCAGTTCGTCTTCTCCACCTGCGTCTGCGGAACCGCGGTCGGTGCTGCCGGTTGACGCGGTGCCCTCCGGTGCATTCGCCGCAGTGTTGGGACTGGGCGGCTGCTTCAAGGCTTCTGTCGACACCTCATGTGCTGCCTCGGGGGCTTCATGCTTCGGGTTCGCGTCGACCGCGTCCGTTGGGCGGCTGTGGGCCTTGAGCTTTGCCAGCTCGGCTTCGGCGCGTTCCGCGCGATCTGTCGCCTCGCGAAGCGCGTCTGCGGCTGGGTCGGTGATGATTGGCTGTTCAAGTTCTACTGTGCGCTCCGCCATAATTGCTGCTCCGTGTCTTCGCTTATACTTCGCCCTTTTAGGACGTCGTGCCTGCCTGCAGCGTTGCATGTGAGAATGCAGTTCCACCCAAGCCGAAGCAGACCGAATGGAATCAGGCGCTGTCCGATTAACGGCAAGTCATCGTTTGAAAGCACCTCAGCGCTGACGCGCACAGGTTCGCGGGTCTACCATATTTGGTGAGGTTGTATGGCCACCAGGGCGAAGTCGCAGGGCAAAATTGCCCTTGAAAAGGCAGAGGTGCGTGTCGATTCCATCGTCGCGCCGGAGTCGCAGGACGCACAGTTACGCACAACGGTCTTTGAGAT
This sequence comes from uncultured Terriglobus sp., assembly GCA_937859825.1. Classification (GTDB taxonomy): domain Bacteria; phylum Acidobacteriota; class Terriglobia; order Terriglobales; family Acidobacteriaceae; genus Terriglobus. The sequence continues at coordinate 4,496 of CALMAP010000312.1, forward strand.
CTTCCGCCGCTGGGGATACCTGCAGGCGCAGCTTGATCCGTTGAAGCAGTACCTGCCCCCCGAGCCGTTCCCGGTAGAACTGCCGGAGGGCTCCGACGCGATCGCGGCAGAAGCCCGCAAGTTTTACTGCGGTACGATCGCGCTGGAGTTCTCGCATATTGCATCACCGGAACGGCGTGAGTGGCTGCAGGCGGCAATGGAGCACGACTACTCCGAGACGCCGCAGCAGCAGGCGCATACGCTCTCCCAACTCATCCAGGCCGACTTGTTCGAGCAGACGATCCAGCAGCGCTACCTCGGCACGAAACGATTCTCACTGGAAGGCCTGACCGCGCTCATTCCCTACCTGGACCGCACGTTTGCGGTTTCGTCCGCACTTGGCGTGGAGCGCTGTACCTTTGCCATGAGCCATCGCGGCCGCCTGAACGTAATGG
>CALMAP010000312.1:4939-9938 GCA_937859825.1 uncultured Terriglobus sp.
GAACAAGGTGGGCCGGGCGGCTACTGAGATCTTCACCAAGTTCGAGGACGTCGATCCGCGGTCGCACCTGGGCGGCGGAGATGTGAAGTACCACCAGGGCGCGACCGGCACGTATACCTCGCCGGAGGGCAAAAAGGTTCATCTGCACCTTGCCTCCAATCCGTCTCACCTTGAGGCGGTCGACCCCGTGATCATGGGCCGGGCACGCGCGCGGCAGATGCGTCTCGGCAAGGATGGCCAGGCGAAGGTACTGCCGCTCATCATTCACGGCGACGCAGCGTTTGCGGGCCAAGGCATCTGGGCCGAGACTCTCGACCTTGCCACCATTACCGGCTACCAGGTTGGCGGAACCATCCAGGTAGTAGTGAACAACCTGCTCGGCTTCACGGCGGAACCTCACGAGTCGAACTCCTCCCGCTACTCCACCGATATTGGGAAGCGTTTGCCGATACCGATCTTCCACGTAAATGCGGAAGATCCCGATGCGGTCGTGCGTGTGGCCAAAATGGCTGCGGAGTACCGCGCCAAGTTCGGCAGCGATGTTGTCGTTGACCTGGTCGGCTACCGTCGTCACGGCCACTCCGAAGTGGACGATCCCACGGTCACGCAGCCGCGCCGCTACGCCTGCATCAAGGAAACCGCGCCGCTTTACAAGAGCTACGCCGAACGCATCGGTGTTGACGCGACCAGCGAGATTGCGTCTACCCAGGCTCGGTTTTTGGAAGAACAGTCGCACGGCAAGGAAGCGGAACATGCACCCGTGCTGAGCGAACTGCCCGACTACTGGCAGAGCTACCAGGGCGGCCGTCTGCCGAAAGGTAACGATGTTGCAACGGGCCTTGCCGCCGATGCAGTGAACTCCCTCGTCAAGCAACTTACCACGGCACCTCAGGACTTCCACGTTCATCCCAAGGTCCAGGCGCTGCTCAAACAGCGCCTGGAAATGGGCGAGGGCACCCGGGCGTTCGACTACGGCATGGCCGAGCTTGTGGCCTACGCGTCCCTGCTCGTGGCCGGCACGCCGGTACGCCTGAGCGGCCAGGATTCGCAACGCGGCACCTTCAACCAGCGGCACTCCGTTTGGGTCGATACGGAAACGGAGCTTCGCTACTCGCCGCTGCAGCACCTGTCTGAAAACCAGGGCAGGTTTGAGGTGTACAACTCCATGCTGAGCGAGGCAGCGGTGCTCGGCTTTGAGTACGGCTACTCGCGCGACTACCCGGAAGCGCTCGTGCTCTGGGAAGCACAGTTCGGCGACTTCGCCAACGGTGCGCAGATCATCATCGACCAGTTCATCGCTGCGGGTGAGGCCAAGTGGGCTTTGCAGAGCGGTGTGGTGTTGCTGCTGCCGCATGGATACGAGGGTCAGGGGCCGGAGCATTCGTCCGCCCGCATGGAGCGCTACCTGCAGCTTTGCGCAACGGACAATATGATCGTTGCGCAACCATCGAACGCGGCGCAGTACTTCCACCTGCTACGGCGCCAGGCGCTCTCGCCCTACCGCAAGCCGCTGGTCGTCTTTACGCCGAAGAGCATGTTGCGGCACCCGGATGCGATCTCGCCCATTGCCGATTTTGCAGCACCACGTTTTCAGAAAGTGCTCGTCGATACCGAGGCGAAGCAGCCGCGCCGCGTACTTGTATGTTCCGGCAAAATCGGTCACAACCTGCGGGTGGAGCGGGCAAAGCGCGGGGACTACTCCACCGCTATTGTGTTCCTGGAGCAACTCTACCCCTGGCCCGCTGAAGAGATGGAAGCGGTGCTGGCGAACTACCCCTCTGCCGAAGAGGTCGTCTGGGTGCAGGAAGAGCCGGCAAACATGGGTGCGTTTACCTTTGTCTTCCCGCTGCTCAAGCGTGCCGCCGCGGGCAAGCGCGTATTGAGCGTGAAGCGTTCGGCTGCGGCCAGTCCCGCGACCGGTTCGGCCAAGGCGCATGAACTGGAAGAGAAGGCGCTGATCGAACTGGCGCTGGGCAAGAGCAAAGCCTGATGTTGCGTGCAGGCGTGAACAGGATGAGAACCGGCGTGGTCTTCGTAGCATCTATGCAGCTATGAAGGCTGTTGGATACAAGACCCCCCTGCCCATTGCAGACGCTGAATCCTTGCTGGACATCGACTTGCCCGATCCGGTGATGGGGCCCCGCGACCTGCTGGTGGAGGTCAAGGCTATCTCGGTAAATCCGGTGGACACCAAGGTGCGGATGCGCGCAGCGCCTCCCGATGGCGCGGCGTACAAAGTTCTTGGCTACGATGCTGCAGGCACGTCGTAAAACGTGGCCGCGACTGCTCGCTTTTTAAGGTAGGGGACGAAGTCTGGTACGCCGGGTCGGTGGTCCGGCAGGGCACCAACTCCGAGTTGCATGCCGTGGATGAGCGCATCATCGGTGCCAAGCCGAAGTCGCTCTCGTTCGAGGACGCCGCGGCCATGCCGCTCACCACGATTACCGCATGGGAACTGCTCTTCGACCGACTCGGCGTGGAGCAGTTCCGAGGCGCACAGGCGACGCAGCGCAAAGGGGTGCTGCTGGTGGTAGGTGGTGCGGGTGGCGTGGGCTCGATGCTGGTGCAGATTGCCAGCAAGCTGACCGCGTTGAATGTGGTGGCCACCGCGTCACGGCCGGAGACGGTGCAGTGGTGCTATGGCCTGGGCGCGCATTTTGTAATTGACCACCACCGTCCCATGCGGCAGCAGATGGAAGAATTGAACTTTCCCCAAGCCGAATACATCGCCAGTCTTACCAGCACGGACCAGCACTTTGCCGAGCTTGTGGAGATCCTGGCACCGCAGGGCAAGATTGGCCTCATCGACGATCCGAAGACGCTGCTGGATATCCGGTTGCTCAAGGCAAAGTCGGCATCGCTGCACTGGGAGTCAATGTTTGCTCGCTCAACCTTTGAGACACCGGACATTCTTCGCCAGCATGACCTGCTGACCGAGGTCGCACGGCTTACCGATCTGGGCACGTTGAAGACAACCGCGACCGAAAGGTATGGACCGATCAACGCAGAAAATCTGAAGCGTGCCCACGCTCTCGTCGAGAGCGGCACGTCCATTGGCAAGGTGGTCCTTGCTGATTAGCGAATCCGGTCGTTCACCGCATGGGTAGCCTGTAGACGATATGATGACTCCGCCGCTCTGATTCACCAACCCGCTTCAAAGGAGAGACCACCATGCGCATTGGCTTGATGACCCGAGAGTATCCACCGCATGTGTATGGCGGTGCCGGTGTGCATGTGGAGTACCTGAGCCGCGAACTCGCCCGCATGGCCGACGTGTCGGTATATTGCTGGGGCGAGCAGCACAATGAGGGCATCAACCCCGAGGTGCACGGTCAGCAGCCCTGGAAAGAGATCAGCGATGGCACGGTCGGCAAGTTCAAGACCGCGCTCGAAGCGTTGAGCCTGAATCTGACGCAGGTCAAGGCGCTGGAAGGCATTGACGTCGTCCATACGCACACCTGGTACGTGAGCATGGCGGGTTTCCTTGCGCGCAAGCTGTACAACATACCGTTTGTGCTCACCACGCATTCCCTGGAACCGCTGCGCGCATGGAAGGCCGAGCAGCTTGGCAGCGGCTACGCCATGAGCTCGTGGATGGAGCGCAGCGCGATCCTCGACGCGGACGCGGTGATCGCCGTCTCCGAGGGCACGAAGAAAGACATCCTGAAGGCCGCATCACCCGTCAGAAGGGCGTGACGCACCTGGTGGACGCGATCCAGTATCTGCCGAAAGACGTGCAGGTGGTGCTCTGCGCCGGTGCGCCGGACACGCCGGAGATCGAGCAGGAGATGCGTGAGCTTGTCGCCAAGGCGAAGTCGATCAATCCCAACGTGACCTGGGTCGAAGGCATGATCACTAAGACCGAGGCGATCCAGTTCTACAGCAACTGCGCGGTCTTCTGCTGCCCCAGCGTGTATGAGCCGTTCGGCATCATCAATCTAGAGGCGATGGCCTGCCGGGCGCCGGTGGTGGCCAGCGCCACGGGTGGCATTCTCGAAGTGGTGGTGCAGGACGAGACCGGCTACCTTGTTCCCTTCGAGCAGGACTCGACGACCAGCTTTCCCACGCATCCGGAGCAGTTCGCGAAGGACCTTGCGGCGCGGCTGAACGAGTTGTTGGAAGACCCGGAGAAGGCAAGCAGCTTCGGAGAAGCAGGCCGAAAGCGGGTCGAGGCGAAGTTTGCCTGGAGCGCGATCGCGAAGCAAACGCTGGAGCTGTACGAGAAGCTGGTCGCTGAACGGCAGTAGTTCTAATCGGTAGGCTATACGGAAGTTCTACAAGAGCTTTCGTGCGGCCTTGGCAACTTCGTGCAGTTCAGTGCAGAACTACAAGCTGTTCTGCGGGCGCATCGACTCGCTGGGAATTGCCACAACCGCATAGCTCAACGCCCCAAGCAGCGTCACGGCGCTGCACACCACAAGTCCGGCCTGAAACGAGTGCAGCCGGTCGACAAACCAGCCTGTCACCACCGGCGCCGCGGAGGCGATCAGAAAGCTGGCGAAGTTCTGCAGTGCGCCGGTGGAGGCAACTAGGTTCCCCGGACTCACCGCCTGCACGTAGCCCCATCCCGAAGTCCCGGCGAAGTGGATGCAGAAGAGTGCGGCGCTGATCCAGGCGACCGCGGCCGAGGTCGTGGCGCTGTGGGCTACGAACCACGTTGCCGCCGCGGAGAGGACCATACCCGGAACGATCTGCGCGCGATGCACCGTGGCCGGGTTGCTGCCGCGGCGGACGAACCAGTCCGCGCTCAATCCGCTGCTCAACATTCCCAGGGCACCGCAAAGAAAGGGGACCGCCGCGACCACGCCGCTGCGCGCGAGGGACAAATGTCGCTCCCCTTGCAGGTAGCCGGGCAGCCAGGCTGTGTAGAGCCAGTTGGTGTAGTTGATGCCGCCAAAACCCAGCATCATGCCCCACATGGTGCGCTGGCGCACCAGAGAGCGCCATGCGGCAGAGGATGGCGGTGTGCTCTCTTCCGCGACCCGGAAAGGCGTTGCAC
>CALMAP010000313.1:0-1031 GCA_937859825.1 uncultured Terriglobus sp.
CCGCACTCGCATGTGCATGGCTCCATCTAAAGCTATATGTAGATACACCCTAGGAGACCGCATCCAGTTCACAGCAGCAAACTGGGACCTGGGCGTTGCGAACCGCGACCTTGCCACCATCACCGCTCTTGAGGAGAGTTCTGTGACGGTCCGCATGGATGGCAAGACAGCACGTGAAATTACTTTTGATCCAAGCGAGTTCCGGCAGATGGATCATGGCTACGCCGTTACGTCGCACAGCTCCCAAGGACTCACGGCAGACCGCGTGATCGCCAATATCGACACGGACTCCAGCCGTTCACTTATCAACGACCGGCTCGCCTATGTCGCCATTTCTCGCGCGGCTCACGACGCCCGAATTTACACAAACGATACCGCGACCCTCGGAGAGAGACTATCGACGGACGTATCCAAACCGCCGCAATCGACTTGAGCGATGTGCGTCAGGCAGTCGATAGCTTTCGCCGCGATGACCCAGAGAAGGCCACCACGCTTTGCGGGACACGAATCGTATCCAGGTTTACAGCGATCCAGACCACCGCGTTGCTGCTGTCGCGAGAGACTTCGTTTCCAAAGACGACCGGGCGGTCATCTTTGCACCTGAGAAGACGGAACGGGAGGAGCTGACACGGCTCATTCGCTCCGACCTCAACGAACATGGCCGGTTAGAAGAGACGTTTAGCGCAAGCGTCCTGGCCGATAAAAGGCTGTCCGACAAAGAGGCCAAGAACGGCGCGAATTATGAGGTAGGCGGTGTCATCCGTTATGAGAGCAAGGGCAGTGACGAGCTGGGCATCTCGCCCAACACCTACGGGACGGTGACCGCAGTTGATACCAGGAACAATCTCATTACGGTATCCGGCTCCGATCATGCACCACTCACCTACGACCCTGCCGCAGAGTGGCAGATGCGGCTAAAAGCGGATGTTTACGTACGCGAGAACCGGGAGCTGGCTGAGGGGCGACCGGGTGCAGTTCACCCGCTCCGATTGGCAGTAGGGTATCCGGGGAGGCAATCTCGCCACCGTCGC
>CALMAP010000313.1:1041-2707 GCA_937859825.1 uncultured Terriglobus sp.
AGCCAGCCTGCAGCTCACTCCTGAACAGGCGCAGCACGTCGAATACGGCTATGCGATCGAATCCACAAAGCGCCTTGCCGTTGATCGTGTCATCTTGAGCGGCGAAGCCGAGCAGATTACAAACCAGCGGGATGCGTTCGCGGAGCTACCAGCCAAGCTCCACGAGCTGAGCGTCTACACATCGGACGGTTACCAACCGCTCCAGACACCCGCCCCGGACCTCACCAACGATCTTTACATGCCGACGCCAACGGCGCTTGCTACGCCGGAAGTCAGTCTGCCTTTCCTTGAACAGGAAAGCTATGCGATAGAAATGTGATGATATGCATTACACGTTGAGGGCAATGTAAGAATGATTTCGTACATGCAATGTGTATGGATGGCTACTCAGAGGGTGAGACTATGGAGCCAGAGAAACTAGATCGCGACCCTAATCTCACGCAATCTGCAACTCAGAGAGGCGTTCCATTGAGGCATAACCTCGGTTACGAAATTAACAAAGCGATCTGAAGCTCAGATATTTCGTAAGCCAAAATTTCAGCGTCCAATTGCGCCTTTAATTGCGTTCTTGATCTCTCCTCTGCCGCTGCCAGAAGCATTTCGAAATCGAGCACTCGCAAAATCGATGCGCGCAGCAGGCCGGAGAATCTCCACAAACCTCGCTGCTGTTGCCTTGCGTGTCTCAAGTATTTCAGGCGCGAGTAGACGAAGAACATCCAGAAGAGCCTGAATACCAACAGTCTTCACGATGAAAGACCCGTTCGGAGCAGTGCTCCAAAACACCTCTTCGCATGCCGCTAAGTAGTTCGCAATGATCGAGTAGAGTACCTTGTCGTTCCCCTGCAAATACAGAGGTCGAAGAGGGGACCGATCCCGAGGTCGCAGCTCTTCAAGTACAGATCGCTTTTTGGGAGGGTATTCTCTCAAAAGTTCGTTCGCATCTTGCTTGGGATTTGTAGAGAAGAGCCGAACAGTCCCATCAACTATTGTCGCCATCGAAACGTGCCATGCAGCGTCGTATGCATTCTCACCTAAGACGAGATCTCCTTCTGGAGCGATTGCGATACGACCTTGAAGCGGCGAGCTGGCGTCAGTGTTGAGTTTACGAGTCAAAAACACAGCAAGCTTGTCGGGACTCCATGAATCTTCCGGTTCTTCAGAGATGTTGTAGCCGAAAAGCTCAAAAGTGAGACTACGATCCACTGGCTTCTGGGTGGAATTGATGGTAGCAAAAAGCTGAGCCTGGAAGGGCTTATTCAGATCGAAGAACACTGAGCATACAAGAGGCATATCAAGGCGCTCTGGCTCTGCAAATTCGAATGAACGTAAGCGATGCTGTCCGTCAATCACAGCAACCTGTCTCTTCAAGCTTGGGATACTGATTAGGTGTCCACCGCCATTTGGAGCAGGAGCAACAGTCCACCTGTCGTTCTCTTCTTCGATCAGGCTGTCTTCGTAACGCGAATTCGCGGCCAAGATGATGGTGTTCGGGAAGGCGGAGTCAGCACGAGATATGTACTCCGCTATTGCCCGTAATCTCTTTTCGTCAAGTTGTCGCTGGTTGCCTTCCAGTCGATAGCTATCTTCCAGTTGCCCTGCGATCCGAAGGCGATCGCTGAAACAGACGTCCATGAGAAGACGAGCTGAGAGCACAGCGACGTAGAAG
>CALMAP010000314.1 GCA_937859825.1 uncultured Terriglobus sp.
GCCTTCGGCGATCCTTATGGCGCGCACACGGGTGCCGCGTGGAAGTCCTCCACGCACATTGACGTGGTGGGGCTAGGCTTCAACATCTGGCTTGGCGATGCCGACGGCGAAACCCAAATCATGCGTGAAGGCGAGTTTCTCATCGACTACTAAAGCGCAATCGGATTGTAAAAAGCAGAGCGACCCGCCTCGGACCGCTCTTCCCGAAGCCTCCTGTTCCTTTTCTCGTTTACCGCACGCGAATCGAGGAGCGTGTCGTAAACGAGATGGCAGACTCAGCCGGAATGACCACGTCGCGATGTCCGGTGTAGGCTCCCGCTGCAGTGCCACCGCCGGCACCTGCCAGTCCACCGATCAAGGCACCCTTTCCGCCGCCCGCCAGACCGCCAATCAATGCACCCAGACCGGCACCTCCGCCGATGAACTCCGCACTACGTTTTCCGCGCCCCTTGACACGCTGAAGGTATTCGGAGCTGGTGACTTCGTGTCCACCGATGGAAGTGAGTACCACGCCGAGATATCCTGCTCCCTTGATGTGTCCGCGGCCTTTCGCACTTGTTATTTCTCCACGGACGGAAGTACCACGAGGAAATGCCGTGGCACCGTGGACGACAACGGCATTGTTCAAGACGCCGGTAAACGCCTGGCCGACGTCATTGTGTTCTGCCGAAAGGGTCTCTGAGGTGCGAATCGTGACCCGGGTTCCCGCAGGTACGATGAGCGCAGGTGCCGGTGCTGGTGCTGGTGCCCCGGCAGCAGTTACCGGCGCGGTATTCACTGCGGCCGGGGCGGAGGCAGTCGTTCCCGCGACTACCGGTGCATCGGCGGCAGTGGTTGCCGGAGCACCGGCTACCGGGTTCCCCGCAGGCCCAACCGGTGCGGTCGACCCGGTAGCCGCAGCCGGCTGCGGATTTGTGCCGGGTGGCGGTGCGGAACTCTTATTGCAGGCTGTTAAAAAAAGTGTCGTAATGAAACACGTGGCAAGGACCGGGCTTGTGGCGAGGCGCGGCATGAAGTCTCCTTGTTGAACCATGTTGGAACGTGTGCAAGCCTCACATGAGAACCTCGCACGTTCAGCGTGTAACTGTGATGCTTCGGACGCGCGCCCGGCTTACCTCGCCGTACACTTTCCTTATGGACGAAACCACACTTCCGCAGCGCGCTTGGCCGCATGCCATGCTGCGCGAGATCTTTGAGCAGCCTGAGGCGCTGCGCCGGACGATTGACCGATACGCGGGCCTTGCAGAACTGCGCCCGGAATTTCTGGCCGCGACACGCGAACTGCTGCAAGCTCCTGACATGATCGTTGTTGCCAGTGGTTCGAGCCGCCACGCAGGCTTGACCGGTGAGATTGCCATCGAAGACTTGGCAGGCATGCCCGTGGATGTGGAGTATGCGAGCGAGTACAGCTTGCGCCCCGCTACGGCGCGCAGGCATGCCACGGTACTGGCGATTTCACAATCGGGTGAGACAGCCGACACACTGGCTGCACTGCGTGCTGCCAAACAGCGAGGGCATCGCACGATTGCCATCACCAATGTGCCGGAATCGACCATGGCGCGTGAAGCGGACGTAAGTTTGCCCACACCGGCTGGGAGGGAACTGGCAATCCCAGCAACGAAGAGCTTTACCGCGCAGCTTACCGTGCTACATCTGCTTGCCCTGGCCGCGGGTGTTCATAGAGGCAGCATGCCGCAGGAAGAACTGGCGTCAAGGCTGCGCTCTCTTCAGGAACTGCCGGGAAGCATTTCCGCACAACTTCCACTTTGGGAACAGGAGATCGAATCCATTGCGCCGTTCTACAGCAGCGCGAAAACACTGCTGTTTCTCGGCAGAGGCATTCACTACCCCATGGCACGCGAAGGTGCGCTGAAGCTAAAGGAGTCGTCGTATCTGCACGCAGAAGGCTACCCAACCGGCGAGCTGCGCCATGGGCCAAACGCACTGGTATCCCCTGAGGTGCCGCTGGTCGTAATTGCCACCTGCGAACATTCGGACGAGGATTCTACTCGCCGCTATGAGAGCACAGTGGCCTTGCTGGAGGGAATGAAGAAGCAGGGTGCAACGGTGCTCGCTATCTGCAATACGGGAGACACCAGCATTCCGCAGTTAAGCACGCATTCGATTGCAGTCGCGCCAATGCCAGAGCACCTCTTGCCGATCGCGGAAGTGGTGCCGCTGCAACTGCTGGCGTACTTCGTTGCGGTCCGTAACGGCATCGATGTAGACCGTCCAAGAAATCTAAGCAAGGCCGTGCTTGCAGAGTAGCTGACTATTGAAAGGCAAAAAGGAAGGCCACGCTGCGCAGCGTGGCCTTCCTTATTTTCAGTCTCTGGATGTGAGTTAGATCTTCGCTTCGCGATAGGAGACGTGCTTGCGCACGACCGGATCGTACTTCTTCATCTCCAGCTTGCCGGAGGTGGTCTTCGGATTCTTCGTGGTGGTGTAGAAATGCCCGGTACCGGCAGACGAGACAAGCTTGATAAGTGTGCGCATGTCGACTATCCCTTCGCCTGAAGCAGGGCGGCTTCAATGCCGAGCTTGTTAATGGTGCGCATACCGCGCGTGCTGACACGCATGCGGATAAACTTCTTTTCGCTTGCTACCCAGATGCGCTTCCACTGCAGGTTCGGCTCCCAGCGACGACGCGTCTTGTTGTTCGCGTGCGAAACCTTGTTGCCGGCCATGGGGCGCTTGCCGGTGATTGGGCATACCTTTGCCATAACGGTCTCCTGTTGAATTGTCTTTGAGGCGACTGGCAAGCGGCGGTACAACCCCACCCCTCGTCCGTGTGCAACACGCGGCTCTGCAGCGCGCTGCGATCCTGCCCAAACCAACCCTCCTATTGTGCCACGATTTTGTGCAAAGTGAAAGCACCTGGTGCGAATGCGACGGAATGTGCGGGGAAACATCGTATCAGCAAGGCGGTATGATGATGCCAGTGGCAGACGTGCTTACAGCGCAGCCGACAACCGGTCTCCCGGAGACCGAACGGGCGGGGCTCGCCCGGCGCGGCAAGCAGCTTGAGGCATTCACCATTGTGTGGGCCGCTTTTGAGGCTGCTGTTGCGCTTACCGGGGCATACCGTGAGCACAGCGTTTCGCTCGCCGGTTTTGGCTGGGACAGTTGCATCGAAATGCTTTCAGGCGCGGCAGTCTACTGGCGCATGACACACGAAATGAATCACCACCGCAAGCACCAGGCAGAGAAAATCAGTCTGCAGATTGCGGGAGCCTGCCTGTATGCGCTGGCTGCGTATGTTCTTGTCGAGTCGGTGCTTACGCTGCGATCGGGTGGTGAGCGGTCGCCCGGATGGACGGGAATCGCCATTACCTTGGCCGCGCTGATCTCGATGCCGGTTCTTACCCGCATGAAGCGAACGGTTGCGCGAGGCCTGAACAGCCGCGCCATGATGGCCGACGCCTCACAAACGAACTTTTGCGCGATCCAAGCGGGAATTGTTTTAGCTGGCCTGCTGCTGCGCACGTTCTTTGGGATTACCTGGGCAGACGGCGTTGCGGGTCTGGTGCTTGTACCGTTTCTGTTGCGGGCGGCACGGGGTTCATTCCGTGGGGAAGCCTGCTGTTCCCACTAGCTGCCAGTCTTCTCCAAGTTGCTATGAAGAAAGTTTCGTACTCGTTCCGCTTCCTCCATATTGAAGTTCAGCATCTCTCTGGATCTCAGTTGAATGACCTTGACCGGAACGGCACCTCGCACGCTGTTGCATAGCAAGATAGCGTCCGCGTCCACTAAGTCCTGCATGGTAAGAACCGCCCCCTGCACCAGGCCGGCATCCATCATGCTTTGACGAAAAACACCGGAGAGCACACCGCAGCTAAGGGCGGGTGTCCACAGGTTGCCGCCTTTCGCAAGTAGCAGGTTGGTGATGCAGCCCTCAGCCAACTCGTCTCGCGAGTTCAGGAAGAGGCATTCGTCCCAGCCCTGCTCCCGAGCTAATGTCAAGGCTTGATCGTATCTATGCCGAAACGTTGTTTTGTAATGAAGGGAAGGGTCTTCTGGATCGGTACACTCTGGCGCAATCCTGACGCGCAGGTGCGTTGGCCAGGCAACAAACGGTTCTATTTTGAGGGTGGTCTCTCCACTCCGTGAGAGGGTCAGGCGCATCCGCATCGGTTCGGTGGTTGCGATACTCACCGCTTCTGTAATCGCGTCGAGAACCTGTACATCGTCCATGCGAAAGCCCAGCGCACGTGCGGACCGGGCGAGACGGGCCATGTGAAGCGGCAGGCGTACCACATGGGCGGGGCTGCCCTGTACCAGCATGGTTTCGATCAGGTAAAGATCTTTACTGCCACGATGGACAAAAGACGTTTTCAGGAGACACTCACGCCATTCGTCTGCCGCAACTGAGTCTGCGACAATACCACCTCCAACTCCCATGGACAGAACGTTGTCCTGCAGTTCCAGGGTTCGGATCGCTACGGAGAAAGCCGACTCTCCGGACGGGGCGATGTAACCGATTGCTCCGGTATAAATGCCGCGCGGTCTGTTCTCAATCTCGTGAATGATCTGCATGGTGCGCCGTTTGGGTGCGCCGGTAATGGAGCCGGAAGGAAAGACGCTGGTGAAGATCTCCTGCCATGGGATCCCTCTGCGCAGCTTACCGCGCACGGTGGATACCATCTGATGCAACGTAGGATAGGGCTCCACATGGAACAGGTCCTGAGTCTGCACGCTGCCGATCTCGCAGATGCGGCCGAGATCGTTCCGCAGCAGGTCGACGATCATCACGTGTTCTGCACGGTTCTTCTCATCGTGCTGCAGTCTCAGCATCGCTTTTTCATCGGCAACACCTGGCGCTGCCCGTGGCGCGGTTCCTTTCATCGGCCGGGTCGTAATGTGCCCGTCTGCAGCGGTCGCAAAGAAAAGCTCCGGGGAAAAGGACAGAATGGTGCGCTCGGCATCTAGGCGGAGCAGCGCGCTGTAGCTGCATGGCTGCTCGATCGCAAGCTTTGTGTACGCCTGCAGCCCGTTTCCTGCAAAGCCTGACCGGAACGGGGTAGTGTAGTTCACCTGGTACGTATCGCCGCTTGCTATCCAATGATGGACCTGACGGACGCGTGCCTCATACACCTCTGGCGAGACGGTAGGCAACATTGCCAGAGGAAAACGTGCTTCATGGCCTCTCCCCGAATCGCTCTCGTGGTGCACAGCGAGGTGATCGAAGACCATCGGTGTGTTGTAAAGACCGAACTTCGCGAGGGGCTCTCCGGGAGTGAGCGGGTGTGGCGGCCCCCCCCGCCGAGCAGCCCCGCCGTCGTAGGTGAGGTATCCGGCAAGGTAGTAACCGTCGGCCAGCGCCGCTTCGATTGATAAGAAGAAGCCTGGCAGGTCAGCCGAAGACATGGCAGTCAGGCATCCTACCGGCAATTGGAAGAGAAAAGACCGGTGCTGCTGAAAGCTGGGGAGTGTGCTCTCAAGCAGGACGGAGTCGGCGGATTGCCATGCGGCCCTGCGCCATGATTCGGGAAGCGGCGTCCAGTTTGCAGGACTGTTCAAGATGCAGCGCCCTACCGCGTAACAGCCTAGCCCTGGTTGTGTCGCGTGATGATCATGGCCTTGGCTTCTGTGCCAGACGGGCAGCAGTAAACCCGTTTGCGGGTGCCGTCGAGCCAGATCACGTCGCCGGCATTGAGCGTCGCGGTGTCCTGATCGGCGGTCAGGATGAGCATGCCTTTCATCACAAAGGTGAACTCGATACCGTCGAAGATCTTTGGACGGAATACGGCATCTTGCTCCGACCGGTCGAACTCGGCGATGCATGGAATGAGCTGACCGTCTGTCACGAGCGAGCGCATGCTTTCCGAGAGAAACGAAGGCGGCGCGTCGGCATTTTGATGAATACGCACACGTTCATTTCGGCGCATAATGCGGAACGATGCCGGCTGGTCTTCCCGGAAAAAATAGGAAAGGTCTTTGCCGAAGGTCATGGCGATACGGGCAAGGTTACGGACGGTCGGAACGACACGCCCGGTCTCAAGCTGAGAGAGAAAGCTGGCGGAAAGGCCGGTGCGCGTCCCGAGTTCTACCAGTCCCATGCTTCTTTTGGCGCGCAGGCGTCGGATGCGTTCGCCAATCTGTTTGGCCTGAATCGAGGATTCGACCTGCTCGGTGTTCACCGTATCGACGCCTGTTTGTACCGTGTCTAGCATGTCTTTATGATGACGCGAAAAGAAGAGAAGCTGCTCACGAAACAGAGCAGCTTCTCTTCTGTCGTAAATTAAGCCACTGTTAGAAGTCCTCGCCGAACGCGACCTCGCCAGCGACGGCCGTCTGGTAGGCGGAAACGCGGCGCTCGAAGAAGTTGGTCAGTTCCTGCACGTCCTGTAATTCCATGAAGCTGAAGGGGTTCTTGGTCTTGAAGTGCGGTGCAATGCCGAGGCGCTGCAGGCGGGAGTCCGCAACATAGCCGAGATACGCGCGCATGTCGCGAACAGACAGACCGGCGACCCCACCCGAAAGCAAGTCTTCCGCGAACTGGGCCTCGGCATCCACGGCCTCTTCCAGCATTTCTACGATCTGCTGTTCCAGGCGGGCGTCCCAGAGATCGGGCTCCTGCTGGCGAACCACATTGACCACTTCAAAGGCGAACTCAAGATGGCAGCTCTCGTCGCGGAAGACCCAGTTGGTGCCGGACGCCAGACCGTGCAGCAGGCCCTTCGACCGGAAGAAGTATACGTAGGCGAACGCAGCGAAGAAGAACAAACCTTCGATGCAGGCGGCGAAGCAGATCAGGTTCAGCAGGAAGTTGCGGCGGTCTTCGCGGGTCTGCAGCGTGTCGAGCGCCTGAATGGAGTCCATCCACTTCATGCAGAAGTCGGCTTTCTTCTGGATGGAAGGAATGTTCTCAACTGCGGCGAAGGCTTCGGCCCGCTCGTCCTGGTCCGGCACGTAGTTGTCCAGCAGAGTCAGGTAGAACTGCACATGGACTGCTTCCTCATACAACTGTCGGGAAAGGTAAAGCCGCGCTTCTGGCGAGTTCACGTGCTTATAAAGGTTCAGCACCAGATTGTTCGAGACAATGGAGTCGCCCGTAGCAAAGAACGCCACAAGACGCTTGATCGTGTGGATCTCCGCCGGTGAAAGTTTCGAGCGGAGGTCGACGAGGTCGGTTGCGAAATCGACTTCTTCCACCGTCCACGTGTTCTTGATCCCATCCCGGAACATGTCATAGAACACCGGGTACGCCATCGGCCGCAGCGTCAGGCAAAGACCCGGATCCAGGATCTGCTGCGGTACTGCTACGGACGAAGCCGGTGTATGCTCCGTCGCCGCTGTGTGCTGCTCAACTACTGGTGCTGTCGCCATCTCTCACACTCCTCAAAACTCTTACGAGGCCCTTTGGCTGCCTCGACGCCGTTGTCCTTGCCCTCTTGCCGTTGT
>CALMAP010000315.1 GCA_937859825.1 uncultured Terriglobus sp.
AGAACCCGTCGCGCTCGCCTCTGCTGGGCGGTCCCCTGGGCTATCTCGATTATGGACCTTCGGACAACGACCGTCGTCACGTCTCCAGCACCGTCATCAACTGGCAGGTTCGTGGGCCTCGCACGGGCTTCATGGAGCGCGTACTTGGCGGCTGGTCGATCGCTCCCATTCTGACTGTGCAGAGCGGCACACCGTACACGGTCGTTCAGGGTTCCTCGGGCGATCGTGACCTGGATGGTTCCACCCTTGGCGATCGTCCTGACGTCGGGAACAAAAACGCCCCATTTACCTCGCGCGGTCAGTACGTGTCAGCAGCCACTTGCATCAGCGGAATTCAGGACCTCTCCAACAGCACCTGCACCACTGCTGACCGAGTCCGGTACATCCTGCAGACGAGCTACTCCCCGAACAGCGGCCGTATCGAAGGGCGTAACACCAATTACACGACGCGCTACCTGCGACTTGACACAAACCTGCTGAAGAAGGTCACCATTCACGAGAACGTAGCGCTTGAGCTGCGCGGTGAGTTCTTCAATGTGACCAACAATCAAAACTTCGATACGCCTTCACAGAACAGGGACCTGACGGCGAACGGCAATTCCACGAACTATCTAAACACCAGCCTTCTCGACGGCGGATCGCGTACCTTCCGCCTGGGCGCGAAGATACTGTTCTAGAACGTGAATGCAGGAAAGGAGCAAGGGTTTACGTGGCTCCTCCTGTATTTGAATGCAAACTATGTCGCTTCTATCTTGTATAAGTAAAGCAACATGGACTTGGCACTCTATATCTTCCTCATAAAATGAGGCTAAAAAGCGTCCGCCTATGCGGACGCTTTTATTTGAAATGAGGAATTTGGACGCTTCTACTTTTCAAAGTTCCAAATGCGGAATTTAGTACTTAGGTAGAGAGAGGGCTACTGCTGGGCCTGTTGCATCTGCTGCATGTAGCGCGCGTTTGATGCCGTAGATGGCGCTGCTAGGGGCATCTGCTGCGCCTTCTCCACCAGCGTGGACCAGTCTTCCGGAACGGGTAGCTCGCGGTCGGGCAGGGGTGCGGCTTCGCGGGGCTGGACGCGGACGGCGACCGACAGGTCTGTTTTCGCCTTGCCACGAAAGATGCCGTGAGTTGGTGGCACATCGGCGTAGTCGCGGCCAACAGCGGTACGGATATGGCGGTCGCCAGCGGTGAGCAGGTTGGTTGGGTCGAAGCCGACCCAGCCCAGTTGCGGCAGAAGCACGTCGATCCATGCGTGGGTTGCAGAGGTTACGCTTCGGTCGTTGTTCCCGCTATTGTGATGCAGATAACCGCTAACATAGCGGCAGGGAATGCGCAGCCGCGAGCGTATGAGCGCCAGCATTACGTGCGCAAAGTCCTGGCATACACCGGTCCGTTGGCCGAGTGCCACGTCAATCGGAGAGTTCACTTCGGTGGACTTGGGCACGTAGTTGAAGTGATGGTAAAGCTGCTCGTTTAACTGATGCAGCACCATCAACGGATCATCCTTGCGACGCACATCCAACTCGTCTGCAAGTTCCTTGAGAAGCGACGTAGGCGCGGTGAATTCACTGGGGAAGAGAAACTCCCAGTAGTCGCCGTCCTTTACGATGGCATCCAGTTCTGCCCATGCATCCGGTGCGAGAAAGGCAGGCACGGGCAGAACATCTTCCATCTCCACCAGGCTCTCGGCGACGATCACAAGCTGTTCGTGCGGACCGGGAATGTCGAAGTGGTGCACGTGGTTCGCGAGGTGGTCGCGGTAGCTGAAGACACGGCAGCGCGGACTGACGGAAAGCTGAAACGAGAGGCAGCGCTGGTATTCATCCGAGCGCGGGTGCATTCGCGTTTCCATGATGCTCTCGTGAATCTGGTTGCTGTAAACGAATTTTGTAAGGTGTCGAACCGTGTAGTACATAGGTCTCCAGCAAGTAAGCGAGTTGACTTCTATTACTCTTACACTGGAATTAGCCAGCCAGTGCTGACTGCACACTGTAGTCGATGTAGAGTTCGTAGATAGCCTTGTGTATCTCTGCACAGTGTTTTTGAACCTGGTGGAGATACTTGACGATGCCACCGCTCATGATCTCTTCCACGCTGGAGTAGCTGAGGGTCGCGCTCAACCGGCCAGATATGCGGCTAAGCTTGTCGGAACGTGCTCCACCACTTACGTGCTCTACTGCTTCGAGCGCGTGTTGCATGCTGTTGATAGAGAACCGAAGCGAGTGAGGGAAATCAGCATCCAGCAAAAGGAACTCAAGAATCCATTCGGGTGCAAGATCGGCGGTGTAGACCTTGCAGTAGGCCTCAAAGGCGGTTGCGGAACGTAGCAGGCCCATCCACTCGAGAAACTCGTTGCCGTCGCGTAGATGCTCATGTTCGCGCCAGAGTTCGTCCTGGTACGACTCAAGCAGCATGGCCGTGGCGGAAGCGCGTTCCATGTAACGCCCCACCTGGATGAATTGCCAGCCTTCGCCATGGCTCATGGTGGAATCGGTCACACCTTGAAACTGGTGAACGGCTTCCATCACCTGCGACAGAAACTCCGTGGGTGCTTCATGCTCACGCAGCAGGGCTTCCGCATGCATGTCACTCTGCATCTCGGGGCGCGTGACCTGCAGATATAGACTATTAAGCCGCTGCCACATCTCAGTGGAGATTTGTTCCCGCACATGGCGCGCATTCTCACGCGCCGCGACAATGCAGCCCAGCACGCTCGATTGCGAATGCGCCGCAAACGTAAGCTGCCGGGTCAGTGCGAATGGATCACGGTCCCAGGTGACATCTTTAGGAGAGCCGAGGGACTGCAGCACGCGCTGCCAGCGCCGCTCCGCACTGTTGGCAGACTCGTCGAGCATCAGGTTCAGGTTCACATCCAGCAGCCGCGTGGTGTGTTCCGCCCGCTCCAGATAACGGCTCATCCAGTAGAGGCTGTCTGCAACTCGGGATAGCATGGTTTCAGCTCCTCGCTCTACTTCTCTTCACTTAAGACCCAGGTGTCTTTGCTGCCGCCGCCTTGGGAACTGTTGACCACGAGCGATCCCTTCTTGAGCGCGACCCGGGTAAGGCCGCAGGTCCACGTGCCGCGCCTGAAAGCCATCGTCGACCAGGCATGGTGCGCGGGAAAAATTGATGGTCGGTTGCGCGATGTAGTTGCGGGGGTCGCTTTTGATTTTGTCCGCAAAGTCGGCGCGCTGCGCGGCGGTGCTCTGTGGCCCGATCAGCATGCCATAGCCGCCACTCTCGCCCACGGCCTTGACGACCATCTTCTCCAAATTCTGGAGAACGTGGTCACGCTCCTTTGGCTCGGACATCAGGTAGGTTTTCACGTTGGGCAGAATGGGATCTTCGCCAAGGTAGTACTTGATAATACTGGGTACCCAGGCATAGATTGCCTTATCATCCGCAACGCCGGTGCCGAAGGCATTGGCAAGCGTGACGTTGCCAGCGCGATAGGCGTTGAAGAGGCCGGAAACGCCAAGCATCGAATCGGCGCGGAAGCTTAACGGGTCGATAAAGTCGTCATCGACGCGGCGATAGATCACGTCCACGCGCCGCAAGCCGCTGGTGGTGCGCATGTACACGACGTTATCGTGCGTACTCAGGTCGCGGCCTTCTACCAGTTCGATGCCCATCTGCCGGGCAAGATAGGCGTGCTCGTAATAGGCCGAGTTGAAGCCACCGGGTGAGAGCAGCACAATGTTTGGCTCCGGCCGGCGGTCCGGTGCAAGGGAGCGCAGCGTGGCAAGCAGAAGCGGTGGGTACTGCTCGATCGGCCGCACGTTGTAGCTGCGAAAGAGCTGCGGAAAAATGCGCTTCATTACACGACGGTTCGTGAGCATATAGCTCACGCCGCTTGGGACACGAAGATTATCTTCCAGAACGACGAACTCGCCGCTTTCCAGGCGAATGAGGTCGGTACCGACAACCGCGATGTAAACGTTCCGCGGCACGTTGAGGCCGATCATGTGCCTGCGGAACTGCTTGCAGGAATAGACCAACTCCCGCGGCACGATGTTGTCCTTCAGGATGCGGCCTTCGTTGTAGATGTCTTTCAGAAACAGGTTCAGCGCGGTAATACGCTGCTTCAGCCCAGTCTCGACGCGGTCCCACTCACGGGCAGTGATTACTCGCGGCAGCAGGTCGTACGGAAAGATGCGCTCCGTGCCCTCATCCCGGCCATACACCGTAAAGGTGATGCCCTGGTTCAAAAACGACAGGTCAGCAGCCTGCTTTTTACGCTGCAGGTCTTCCTTTGGAAGACTGCTGAAGTGGTTCATCAAGGGCAGGTAATGCTCGTGCAGTTGGCCTGCCGGATCGAACATCTCGTCGTAAGCATGATCGAGCTGATAGTTTTCCAGCCCGGGATACTGTGCGTCGTCAGAGGCCATGAGTGAGGTCAGTATAGCGTCGCACTCGCAGAGCATTCCGCGCTGTGTGATGAACTCAGGCTAGATCGACGGTGAATGCACGAGAACGAGCGCGCTCCACTTCGGTTCGTCAGCGGGATGTTCCATCTCAAGGGAACTCCGTCGCTTCGCATCAGGCACCATTACCAATACCTGCTCATGGTGATCCCGCATCACCGTGATGCTTACAGGATGGCCTTTGCTGTCATGCAGCGCCTTGTTCCAATCACTGCGAGTGCTTACGGCGGTCCCATTCAGCTTTGTCACAACATCCCCCGCGTGCAAGCCTGCGGTAGCTGCGGGTGAGTTCGTATCGACGCTCTGCACCAGCAGCCCCTTGCATCCCTTCAGGCCGAAAAACTCCGCCAGTTGCGGCTCGATTTCGTTCACCATCACACCGGTATAGGCGCCGAACTGCGGCAGCAGGTGGCCACCCGCAAAGCCATGCACAAAGCCGCGTGGCGGACGCGCTGGTGTAGGCGGCGGTACAGCATTGTCATTCGCAGCGACGTCGGACGGAGCAGGGACTACCCAGTGATCTTTCCACGCTTTCTTCGCAAGTTCATCCCCATTGGCCATGGTTGCGGTCAGCGATTGCTGCGTGCCGTCACGACTGATAGTGATCTGGACGGGCTGCCCAGCATGCAACTCTCGAAGCAGGTGGCGAAGCTGGTCTTCACTCTCGGCGTTTGTGCCGTTCACGCTTAGGATCACATCATGCTCGCGGACACCTGCCTGCCAGGCAGGACCGTCATGGTCCACCATGATGACGACGACACCATGGCTTTCCTTCAAATGCAGATTGGAGAGGGAAGGATCGCCAATGCCGCGCAAGCTAACGCCGAGATATCCCTGACCGCCGCTGTGCATGCCGCCGAATGCGCCTGACGGCATGGCATGAACGGTGTTCTCCCACACCTGTGCCTTAGAAAGACCGGCTCCAGCGAGAAGAAGTGCTACGACAGAGAGAGTAGTGGTACGCCTACTGGATGCCATCCGCGCTCTCCAGTACCTGCATGGATGCAGTGCGAATGTAGGGATTGTCGTCCTGCGTGCTGACGGTGTGCAGCACCTGGCGCACGCTGGAATCGCCGTGTACCGGCTCAAGCATGC
>CALMAP010000316.1:0-11415 GCA_937859825.1 uncultured Terriglobus sp.
GCGGCTCCAGTTAATCGGTGCTGACCGATGCCAACGGCGCGTACACCTTCTCCTCGATCGCGCTGGCCAGCTATACCCTGAGCGCGATCGATCCGACGACCGGCTCCACCGTTACGCAGACCACTACTGTCACCCAGGACGTCACCAACACGGTGAACCTGACGTTCGTCGGCAAGGGCAGCATCCTCGTCACGGTGCACTACGCTAACGGCAACATCGGCCAAAACGCTGAGCTGGACATCTCAACCTCGACGAAACCGGCGTTTACCTACGCAGGCTACACCGACAGCAACGGCCAGTTGACTATCGCCAACGTGCCGACGGGCGCGTTCTCGATCCACGCACTTTATCCTGGTCGCGGTTTCTACACCACGACCACGGGCAACCTCTCCAGCAATGGCCAGCAGTTGCAGCTTGCCATCATCCTCACAGCGGTGGGCACTATCTCCGGCAAGGTGACAAACTCCGACGGCACACCTGCCGCTGGCACCTACGTGCAGGCGCAGGACAGCACTTCGCAGTTCTTCGCCAACGCGCAAACCGACTCGGCGGGCAATTACGCGATCAACCCGGTTCCGGCAGACCGCGATGTGCTCGTCTATAGCAACCTGCAGAACAACACCACCGGTCGCAACATCCAGGCACGCGCCCCAGGGCAGCGTGTTCCCGGTGACGGCCAGACACTCACGGTCAACCTGCGCTATCCGGGGCTGCTCACGGTGCACGTGGTCGCGCTCAAGGCAGACGGCACACGCTACAGCAACGGCTACTTCGGCATGAAGAGCACCGACGGCCTGCAGTCGTACTCCCTGAGCGGCGCGGCCGACGGCAGTGGCGCCACCTTTACCAACGTGGTCGATTCCACCTACGTGGTCACCTACAATACCGGCTACAACGGCTTCTATGCCGGATCGAAGACAGTGGTGCTGCAGCCCAGCCAGGAGGGCACCACGGTCGAGGTCAGCCTCGCCACCAGCCCATCTGCCACGGTGAAGGGCCAGGTCTTTGCCGCTGACGGCACAACGCCGCTGCAGGGCGGCTACTGCGTCGTGCTGCATGACGTGGACACCAATCAGGACAACTCGGCCTGCCCAGGCGATGCGAACGGCTATCAGTTCACCAGCGCGCAGGTAGGCGCAGGTGGATACACCCTTAGGGCGCAGGTCGGTTCCATCAAGTCGAATACGGTGTCAGGCACCATCACTACCGAAGGCCAGATTATTACCCAGAACTTCACGATTCCCATCTCTGCCATCAGCGGCACCGTCTACCTGAACGACGGCGTCACGCCGGTGCCGAATGCGCAGCTCTATGCCACGCAGACCATCAACGGTTCCCAGAGCTCCTACTACGCTACGGCCAACGATCAGGGTGTGTACCAGTTGCAGGGTCCTGTCACGGGCGCGGTCACGCTCACGGCGTACGACAGCAACGGTATCTCCGGTTCTCGCCAGACCACGCTCGCAACGGACACCGCGGTGGTGACCGGCATCAACGTCACGCTGGGGCCTGCCGGTACCGTGGTGGGCACGGTCTATGACGCGAACGGTCAGCCGCTCGCAGACAGATCGGTGTATCTCACGTCCAGGCTGGGCACCTCCGGCAACTACTTCTATGCAAACGCCACCACGGACCAGAGCGGCAACTACACCGCGCTCGATGTGGCGGTCGGCACCGTTACCGTCTCCGCCGATGGCACCGACGCGACCGGCACCGGTGTGCTGAACAACAACGGCGACACGGTCGTGATCAACGTGGGTCTGCCCGCCGGCCGCACTGGAAGCACCGTGTTCGGTACTGTGTACGACGACAACCAGAACCCGGCCGCCGGGGCCACGGTCACCGTCACGTCTTCGGCGAACGCGAACTACACGGGTACGGCCACCACTGACGCCAATGGCGTCTACAGCGTCAGCAGCGTTCCTCCCGGCACCATTACGGCGGTCGCGCAACGGTCAGACGGCTCCACGGCCGGTCCGGTCACGGGCCTACTTCCCGACAGTTCGACTGCCATCGAAATCGATCTCGGCATCCAGAACTACGGCAACGTCTCGGGCACCATTTACGACGGCAACCACAATCCGCTGGGCGGCGTCGATGTGCTTCTGGATTCCACGGGCGATCCCAACTCCTCGTACTCCGAGCAGGCCGGGTCGGACGGCACGTATGGCTTCGGCAGCATCCCGGCGGGCACCGTTACCATCTCGGTTTACCAGCATGGGACCAATACCCTGATCGGCAGCGTGAGCGCGACGCTGCCGTACGGCGGCAACGTGACCATCGATGTGACCACGCACCCGGGCTCCGCGCGCAACGGGCAGCCAGACCGCCTGCCTGCAAGGCCAGTTCGGAAACCGGCGCTTGCGGCAAAGGTGAACGCCGATCGCCTGCCCTGGGCGGCGTATGGCTTCGTCCAGCGCGATGCCCTTGTGGCAACGTTACGGAAAGAGGAACTCCGTTGACTCAACTGAGAAGCACCGCCGCTTTCTCCATGCTGTTCTGCGCCTTTGCGGGTGCCTCGGGACAGCTTCAAGCGCGCAAGCAGGTGGTCCCCGCCGCGCGCCCGCCGGTTACGGCGCTGCCAGCCGCGAAGACGAAGCAGAGTACCGCACTGGCGGCAGCGGCGCGCACCAATGCGCCCTTGCCGAAGCAACTGTCAGGCTTTACCGTGGCCGATGCTGACGGCAAGACACTTGACATCCACGCTCTCGCAAAATCGCAGCGTTGGCTGTTGCTCTATCGGCAGCCTAGCTGCGCCCCATGTGATGTTCTGATGACGAGCCTGGAGCAGGACGCAACCTTCAAGCATGGCTCTGCGCTCACGGTGGTGGTTGCGGGGGCCTCCGCTTCGACACTTGCCAGAACGAAGGCGCAGTTCCCGCAGTGGAGCGAAGCCACATGGACGGCCGATTCCGGCAGCAGCGCGTTCAAGGTGTTGAAGATGAGGGGCACGCCCATGTTGTATGGCCTGATTGGGACATCCATCGTCTTCGCATTTGCAGGAGCGCCCGGCGGTCCGGAACAGGTGACGAGCGCTGCCAGTAGCTGGGTCGCGGCAGGGCCGGCCTCAACCATTGCGAGTGCCTCGTCGGCTGCTTCCGGGGCGAACCGATGATGGCCGTTCCAAGCGCTACTCTCAGAAGGCTGACCGCAGGCCTCATGCTGGCGGCACTTCCTGCGATGCTGCACGCCACGCGACCTGAGACGGAAGCGATTCCCGGCACTGCGCGCGGCGAGGTGGGTCCCGCGGGCGCGCCGGTGACCATGATTGCGTTTACCGACTTTCAGTGCCCATTCTCGTCGCGCTTGTTCTTCACGCTTCGTTCGCTCGAGGAGAAGTATCCAGCGCAGGTGCACGTGATCCTCAAGCAGACGCCGCTGGACATCCACCCGGATGCGCCGCTCGCTCACCGCGCCGCCATTGCGGCGGGGATGCAGGGCCGCTACAACGCCATGGCCGAACTGCTCTATGCGAACCAGAACCACATCGACGCGCCCGCGATAGACGGCTATGCAGCGCAACTCCACCTCGATAGGAAGCGCTTCCACCGTGATCTGGACTCGCCGTCCGTTGCGGCAGCGGTGAAGACGGACATGGAGGAAGGGCGCGGCTTCGGCATCACGGTTACGCCCACGCTCTATGTGAACGGTCGCATCTTCACCGGCGTGCAGACCGAAAGCTCACTGGCCGATGTGATCGGCAAGGCCATTGCGGACGCTCCGGCGCTGGCCCGCGCGCGCATGCCTGACGCGGAGGAAGCGGTCGCCATCGATCCGAAGCTCGTGGCGGAGATGCAGACCGCACCTGCGCCTGCGCAAGGCAGCGCATCCGCTCCGCTTACCATCGTGGAGTTCACCGATTTCCAATGCCCTTACTGTCGCGCCGCCGTCTCCCCCATGGAGCAGCTTATGCAGCAGCGTGGCCAGCAGGTCCGCTGGGTCTTCCGGTCTTTCCCACTAGACTTTCATCAGGATTCAGAGCTGGCCAATGAAGCTGCGCTGGCCGCTGGAGAACAGGGCAAGTTCTGGCCCATGCACGATCTGCTGTTTGCCAACCAAAGCGCGCTCAAGCAGGGCAACCTGCGTGATTACGCGCAGCGGCTTGGCCTGAATATGCAGCAGTTCGACGCAGCGCTACAAACGCACAAGTTCGCCGCCGCCATTGCCGCAGACCGCGTGCTCGGTCAGCGCGTGGGTGTGAGTGGAACGCCGACGTTCGTCATTGACGGCAAGGTCGTGGACGGCGTCCGCTCCCTGCCGGAACTGCTGCAATTGGCGGACGCTCACCAGAAGGCTCCCATGTCCGTTGCAGCAACATCCGAGGTTGCGACAGAGGTCGCGCCCGGCCCTGTCCTGCAGACGGGTCGTACCGTCGCCGGCACAGAGAGTGCACCTCTTACGCTCACCTGGTACAGCGATGTGCGCAGCCCGCTCGCCGCACGGCAGGCGGCGCTGGTGCAATCGCTGATCGCCCGTTACGGCAAGAAGCTGCGGGTGGTGTACACAGCGTTCCCGGTTGCCGCGCACCCTGACGCGGAGCTTGGGGCCGCGGCCCTGATCGCCGCTGCCGGGCAGGAACGCTTCTGGCCAATGTTCAACCTGCTCGCCAGCCGCCGTGACACGCTCGACCGCACAGCGGTTCTGCAAGCAGCAGGCACACTTCAGCTACAGCAGGACACCTTCGCCTCCGCGCTGAACGCCGCCTCCGCCGCGGTGCAGGCCGACGCGGCGGAAGCAACCCGGCGAGGCATTCTCGGGGCACCGGTCATGTTCCTGAACAAGCAGCGCGTCGACGGACTGCAGCGCGAGGAGTTCTACGTCGCCATCGCGGACAAGGAACTGAAGGGTCTACCAGTGAGCCAAGCCGGGCTGTATCCAGCTTCGCCGGCTTCCGGGTCAGTCCGTTGAGATGGGAAGCCGTAGATTCGCCTGCGAGGCAGGCGCTTCTTTGTACGATCGCTCGCTTGCCGCCACAAGCTCCTGAAAGCGGGGCATGCCATGCAGCGGCGCGAAGATATCGGTTAGCGCCAGACCGGGAACGAAGCCGTCACGCGTGCGATAGGAGAGATCCAGATAGTCGATCGCCTTATCGTTGCGGCCTGCCCGCAGCATGGCCACAGCAACGCCATAGGGGCCTGAGTTTCCACGGCGAAACTCATGCTCTTCGAACTCGGCCAACGCGGTACACATACCCTGTTCGCCACCCTGTTGCAGCCCGGTCTGCGCGGCGCGCAACCGCTCCGCATCGGACTCTCTGCCTGTCAAAGAGCGCACACTTTGCAGTTCTTCAAGGAACTTTCCGGGCTCGTGTGCGTCCAGGTAAAGCCCGGCCAGCCAGGTGTGCACCATGGTGTAATCCGGATCGGTCTGCTCAAGACGTGTCCAGATTTGAAAGGCGTCTCCCCACCGATGTGCCCGGTACAGGATCCAGGCACGGTCCGCCGTGATGGACGGGGAAGCCGGGTCGATTTCGCGGGCCTGTTCGATCTCGGCAAGCGACTGGTCGAACATGCCGGACGTGGCGAGGGTATTCGCAAACCACAGGTGTGTAGTCGCATCGTGTGGCGCGAGGCGAAGTGCCTCTGCAAACTCCGCACGCGAACCCTTCGTGTCGAAGTCCCAATAGAAGAGCGCAAATGCCAGCGCGCGATGGCCTTCCGGAGAAGATTCGTCGAGAGCAAGCGCTTGCTTGGATGCGGTCAGCATGCGCGGATAGACCTCGCTGCCGGGTCGAGGGTCGAACTGGGGAGAGAGCGCGTAGCAGTCGGCAATACCCGCGAAGGCTGCCGCGTATTGGGGGTCGATCTTTGCGGCTTCCTCAAAGTCGGCGAGCGCTGCCTTCAACGAATCGGGAGTGCGCTTGTTCCAGAGAAAGCGCCCCTGCAGGTAGAGTTCCCTCGCCCGCGGCAGGGGCACATGGAGCGGTTGAACGGCTCCCCGTACTTCGTGGTGCCACAGGGCGATGCTGCACACCACGGCGATGCCAATGGCCGTGAACGCCGCCTGCCACAGAAAGGCAAAACGCGGTCTGCGTGGCTGTACCGGCGTCACGCGCACCGCTGTCTCTACTGGCACTGTCTCAGGCGTTTTTGGAGTCCAGGACGTCTGCGGTTCGCTGAAAGCAACAGCCTCGGCCGGCTCAGGAGCAGAAGCCAGCTCCTCATCAGACGCGCTCGCTTGAAGCTCCTCTCCGGTAGACAAATCAGTAAATGCGCCGACTGGCTCGGCTGCGCGTATGGTTACAGCCGCGCCGCGCTGCCATGCTTCAATCTCGCTTACCAGGGCAAACACGCCGCTGCGTGCACCCGGAAGGCGCCGCACGGGCAGGCCGCGCGTGTTCTCCCAGCGCTTCACGGTACGCTGATCGTTCCCGAAATACGCGGCGATCTCCTTCCAGGAGTTCAGCCTGCGTTCTTCTGCTGGTGCTGCCTGAGACATGCTGCTGAAACCTCTCCCGATCCAAGGAGGAAAAGCTGTGCCCGGACGGCAATTATACCCAGCGCAGTCCCACCCTTGCGTGAGCGGAAGTGGGGCATTTGTCTCTATTTCTATACACTTACAGGAATCTTGAACGAAACAAGACAAATGGTAACGAGCGATTCTCTTTGTTAGTTACGGGAGTAACTCGGCGCAAGTGTGTCGTGAGGTTGCAAACGAGAAGCTGTAAGCTGAGTCTGAATGGCAGCCCGTGAAACAGCAAGCATGACGAACCCACCCGCCACTATCCGATTGGAACGCAAGCATCCGCTGGCAATACGCTGGATGCATTGGGTCAACTTCCCCGTCCTTTTCGTGATGATCTGGAGCGGTCTGCTCATCTACTGGAACGATTCGGACAACGCCTACAAGCACCCGCACCAGGTGTACCGGGTTGGGCTGGGCAAAATTACGCTCCTGCGCTTCTTTCCGGATTGGTTCTACAAGGTACTCCACGTCCCTTTTCACGTAACGCAGTGGTTTAGCACCCACTTCTTCTTTATGTGTATCTTCGCGCTCAACGGCCTAGCGTGGGTGCTGTATACGGCCATTTCAGGTGAGTGGCGCTTCCTGCTTCCGCAGCGCCGCAGCCTGCGCGATGCCGTCCAGGTAACGCTGGTGGACCTGCACTTGCGCAAAGGGCTGCCGGAGCAGACGAAGTACAACGGCGCGCAGCGCATTGCCTACACCTCGTGCATCGTGATGGGCGCGCTCATGCTGCTTACAGGACTGGCGATCTACAAGCCGACGCAGATGCACTGGCTTACTTCGGCCATGGGTGGGTACGAGATGGCCCGCTGGCTTCACTTTTGGACGACGATGGCCTTTCTCGCCTTCTTCGTCGTACACGTGGCGCAGGTCGTGCTCGCTGGATGGAATAACTTTCGGTCGATGGTCAGCGGATATGAGGTGCAAAGAACCGATGCGCCCTCGATCGAGGCAGAACGCAGGAGGCATGTATGAGTCACGATGCGCGCGATGCTGAAGAAGAAAGTACTGCCGTAAAGTCACAGGCTGACGAAACCGTGCTTGCGAAGTCCAGGAAGCATACGCGCCGTTCGTTTGCAGCAGCGGGTGTGGCGGCAGCGGCTGGATATGGCTTCTACCGGTGGCTCGATCGGGGCCCACAGGCTGACATGCTGCCGAAGCTGCTGGACCGCACCTATGACTTCAATGCCGGGGTGTCGCACGCGGTCTTCGGCGAACGCGCGCTTGCGCCCACCTACCCGCAAAGCCGCGCCGAGGTGCTGCGGGTAAACGGCGTGTACGGTCTGAAGAAGGTCCTCACGCCCGAGAGTTACCGCCTGCAGGTGGTAGGAGCGCGTGACGCGGAACGGCACCCGCGCTTCGTCCGCGACGTGACGGCATGGGAGTACCGGTATGAGGGGAACAGTGGCGAAGATGCAGGCCACGACACCAAGGTAGATCCAGCGAAACAGACGTCGAGCAAGATGCCACCCCAGTTTGCGCAGGCTTTCGAGCGGCTCAAGGAAACCCAGGGAGGCCGCCCTCCGCGAGGCAACGAAGAGGCAGGGGAGAGCGACTCCACGCTCGACCCGGGAACGCCCGGCCTTCTGCTCACGCTCGACGACTTCGTCCCGAAGCTGGCGAGACACGAACTAGTAACGCAGTTCAAGTGCATTGAGGGCTGGAGCCAGGTGGTGCACTGGGCAGGCGTGCGCATGGCCGACTTTCTCGACCTCTACCCGCCCGCGCCCATCGATGGCAGGGAGCCGCGCTACGTCTACATGGAAACACCCGACGGGGACTACTACGTGGGCTACGACATGCACGTATGCCGCCACCCGCAAACACTGCTGGTAACAGAAATGATGGGCGCGCCGCTCACGCAGAACCACGGCGCTCCGCTCCGCGTCCACATGCCCACGAAATACGGCTACAAGCAGATCAAGCGCATCGGGCTGATCGCCTACACTGACGAGAAGCCGGATGACTACTGGACCAAACTCGGCTACGACTGGTACGCGGGGTTGTAGCCTCGTGCTTCAAAGCAGCATCAGCGCGTCTTCTCTGCTGGAGTAGAGCGTGGAGTGAAACGGTACGTCGGCCCGCAACAGGTGAGGCGCGACCGGCAGCGTTTGCAGTAATCTGCGCGTGGCGGGATGAACGTCCTGCGAACCGGCGTCTGAAAGAGCGACGCGGTCAACCAGGCTGCCACTGTTCATCACCAGCATGTTCTCGCAGAGCTGGAAGACCGTGATCAGGTCGTGCGAGACGTACAGCAGGGTCATCTCCTCTTCGAGGCTGATCTCGCGCAGAAGGTCGACGACCTCGCGCTGCGTGCACACGTCCAGCGCGCTGGTCGGCTCGTCGGCAATCAGCAGAGACGGGCGATGCAACAAGGCAAGGGCGATCATCACGCGCTGTGCCTGTCCGATGCTGATTTCCGCCGGTTTGCGCTTCAGGAAGGCGGGGTCGGTGGGCAGTTCGACGCGGTCCAGCAATTGCATCATGCGCGGCTGCAGGCCCTTGCTGTCTGAGTCGTGCGCGCGCCAGAGCTCCTTGAAGTGCGTGCCCAGGCTGAGTGCCGGATTCAATGCCGCGGCCGGGCTTTGCGGTACCAATGCGACCTCTTTGCCGCGCAGTTCGCGCAGTTCGCGCTCGCTGCAGCGCATCAGGTCTTTGCCGCGCAGCAGCACGTGCCCGCGCGCCCAGCCCTTGCGCCAGGGCATCATGCCGAGCAGTGCCAGCACAAGCGTGCTCTTGCCCGCACCACTGGTGCCCACCACGCCGGTGCGGTCGCCGCGGTCCATGAAGAAGCGCACATCGTGCAGGGTGGTTCTGTCGCCGTACCCGGCGGAGATTTTCACGTCGAGCAGCGGGCCCATCATCGCGCACCCGCCTTGTTTGTCCGCATGGTATCGATCGCGGAGGCGACGCCCGGCTGCAGCGCGGTAAGCTGCGCACCCTGCACCGAATCGGCAACCGCGTAGAGCAGGTTCGGGTGCACCAGGTAAAGGAACGGCTGTTGTTCTGCAACAATCTGTTGCAGGCGGTCGATGGAGCGCTTGCGCTCGGCAAATGCCGATGCCGTTGCCTGCTTCTCCATCAACTGGTCGATCTCAGCCTCCCACGCGGTCGCGGGAGTCTTCTGCGATGGGTTCCACTGATGGTTCGGCGAACTGCTCAACCACACGTTCATCATCGCGTTCGGGTCGGGGGCGACGTTGGTCAGCTCGAGCAGCGCGGCTTCGTAGTTCTGCGAATGCATAAGCCGTTCAATCAGCGCGGGAAAGTCCAGCTTCACCACCGATACCTGCATGCCCAGCGCGGAAAGGTCCTGCGCGATGAGCGTGGCCATGCGCTCGCGCGCCGCATTGCCCGCGTTCGTCAGCAGCGAGAAGCGAACGGGATTTCCCGAACCGTCTACCAGTTGCTTGCCGTCCATGCGAAAGCCCGCCTGCTTCAGCAAGGCCTGCGCACGCGGCACGTCGATCGCGCCGGCGGCAGGCTGCGGGCTGTACCAGGGCCGGTTGGCTGGAGAGATGAAGCCCGACGCCGGAGTGGCATGACCCTTGTAGGCGATGCGGGCCAGGTCGGCGCGGCGAATGGCAAGCGAGACCGCCTGCCGGAATGCCTGGTTGGTGAACCATGCCTTTTCATACGCGGCGAGCGGCGAAGCCGGCGACTGGTTGAACCACATCTGCTCGGTATTGAGCGATGGGCCAAAATCCTTCAGGCCGTGCGAGATGCGGGCCATGTCGTCGAAGTCGTTCGGCGCGATGTTGTCGATCAACTGGTACTGGCCCTGTGCATAGCGCGCACGCTCGATCTCGCGATTACTCACCACGTCGAGGCGTAGCGTGTTCAGGTAGGGCAGGGCGCGGCCTGCGGCA
Source organism: uncultured Terriglobus sp. (assembly GCA_937859825.1). Lineage (GTDB taxonomy): Bacteria > Acidobacteriota > Terriglobia > Terriglobales > Acidobacteriaceae > Terriglobus. The sequence continues at coordinate 10,335 of CALMAP010000316.1, forward strand.
TCGCGCTTCCAGTAGTTCGCATTCCTTTGCAGCAGCACGTACTCGCCGGGCTTGCTGCCCGCAACGCGGAACGGTCCCGCGGTTACGGTGCTATCTCCTGGATGCGCCGCCGGTTCGATGGCGATCTCATCGAATATCTTCGTCACCGCGACCAGCCGCTTCGGCAGGTGGACGCGCACGGTGAGCGGGTCCGGTGCTTCAACCGCTACGGCCTTTGCATCCAGAAACTCCTCTGCCGCGGGCGCTTCGGTCTTCGGGTCGAGCGTCCGCCTCAGCGTCGCTATCACATCGCGCGAGGTGAGCGGGGAACCGTCTGAGAAGCGCAGGCCCTTCCGCAGATGGAAGGTTATGAGCTTGCCGTCGGGCGAAATCTCATAACGTTCCGCCAATGCGGGCTCCGGCTGCTGCGTCTGCCGGTTCACGCGCACAAGCACGCCGCCCGTAAGATAGCGCACCGTCTCGCTGGACTGGTCATCGACCTTTGCGGGGTCCATCGTGCGCGGCTCGGAGTGCAGCGCCCACGCAAGATCGGCGGCAGGCGTCTGCGCGTGCACGGCTGGGCAAACCAGCGCGGCGAGCGCCAGCGGCGCGATCCACAGCAGGGCTTTCATCATCGGGCAGCGGTTCATCTTCAGTCCTCCAGACTCAACACTTCAAAACAAAGCAGTACGGCAAGCAGCAAACCCATCGGCAGGTAACCCCCCGGGGACGTAACCGCCGCGGCGGTGCCAAGGTCTTTCAACAGCGTTCCCCACGAGACCAGCGGGTCGCCCATGCCGAAGCCAATGGCGCCCAGGTCGGCTTCGCCCAGGATGCAGGCAGGCACGCAGACGAGAAACTGCGCAAGGTACAACGGGCGAAGGTGCGGCACGATGTAGCGCATTGCCATGCGCGCCGTAGACACGCCGGAAATGCGCGCGTACATCAGCCATTCCGCATCGCGCATGGCGGCAAGCCGCGCACATACGCCGCGCACATACACAGGCCATCCCAGCACCGCGAGCAGCAGCAGTGTGACTCCGGCGCATGCGGTTGCGGACAGATTCAGCGGCAGCGCGGCACGCAGAAGCATCAGCAGAAA
>CALMAP010000316.1:11425-17062 GCA_937859825.1 uncultured Terriglobus sp.
GCCCGAAGGCGATGCTCAGTGCCACGGCAACAGTAATGGCGGTGGCCACGGCGGCAACGGCGGCTGCTCCGCCAAGGCCAAGCAGCATGGCCGCGGCGATGCGAGCGCCACGGTCGCGGCCCATGTCGTCCGTGCCCGCCCAGTGCTGCGCGGACGACGGTGCCGCGATGGCTTCGCGGTCCTGCGTAACCGCGTCCTGATGACTGAAGCGCAGCACGGCACACGCAACCGCGATCCAGAGCGCGAGCAGAACAAGGGCCGTCCGCTTCATGCGTTTGCCCATCGCTGCGCTGTTTGTGAAGACGCGCTGTTCAACACCCCGACGCATGCAACGGAGAGCGCCATTACCATCGTGATCGCAAGCAGCACCGGCATGTCGCGGTTCATGGCCGCGCCCCATGCAAGCTGGCCCACGCCAGGGACGCCGAAGATAACTTCGACAGGGGGCACTGCGTTCAGGCCGATCAGAAACGATGTGAGCACAAGCGCAAGCACCTGCCGCCGCATCGGCCATAGCAGATGCACCGAAAGCAACCGCAGTGTTCGCACACCGCTTGCGCGCGCATGAAAGAGGTGCGGCGCAATGCTGTGCGTGCGGAGCAGGCGCGAGAAGAAGCGGAAGTCACGCGCCGCAACCAGCGCGAAGAGGATGGACGCCGGCCCCCCTTGTCCGGAGAGCAGGCAGAACAGCGTGAGTACGCTGATGGGTACGGCGCAGAGCACCGTGGCTGCGGATGCCAGGCCGGTCTCGGCAAGCCGCCCGCGCGCAAGCAGTAGGAACGTGGCGAGCAGCAGCGCCGTAAGCGGCCCCAGCAGTACTGACGGCAGCAGCAGTTTTAGGCTCGTCCACAGGCGCGGACGAAGGAGCGGCCAAACCGGCGTGGCGTACTGCCGTGAGTTACCGAAATCAAGATGCGCGGCATGCTTCAGAAAACCGGTCCACGCCTGCAGCGTGCTCACGCCGCGCTCTGTGGAGAGCGCTTCGCGCACCGCACCCGCATGCTCCGCGTCCATCTCGCGTACGTCGGAGAAGTATCCGGGCGCGGAGCGCATCAATATCACCGTTCCAAGAGAACTCAGCAGCAGGAGCGAGAAAACACGGCAGCCATGCAGCAGCGCGCGTGAGAGGGCACGGGGCAGTCCGGGCATCAAACGATCTCCGCCATGCGCGTCGCTTCCTGGCGGTGATTCTGCCTCTTTTGCAGATACATGCGGCGATTCGCCATCGCCAGCAGTTCTTCAGCCGTGTCACCATCGTGAGGAAACTGGGCCACGCCCATGCTGGCAGAGAGTTCGCGCTGCATGCCTGCACGGAAGGTTGCGGCGCTGAGCGTCGCCCGCAGCCACTGCGGATCGGCCTGCGGCAGGTCTGGCCTCGCATCGGGCAGCAGAACGACGAATTCATCGCCGCCCACGCGGGCTGCCGTGTCATAGCTGCGGCAGCGCAGTTGCAGTTCCGTTGCCAGCGCCTGCAAGAGGTTGTTGCCCGCGAGGTGGCCCTCAAGATCGTTGATCCTGCTGAAGAAGTCCAGATCGAAGACCAGCACCGAGAGTTCGCTGCCCATGCGGCGGCAACGGTTCACCTCGCCGTCGATGCGCTGGAAGATGCTGCGGGCGTTCGGCAGGCGAGTAAGGTAGTCGGTGCCGCTGTCGCTCTCCGCGTGCTGGAAGCGCAGGGCGTTCTGCACGGCGAGTGAGAATTTGCTTTCAACCGCCTGCAGAATGCGCAGGTGGTCGCGCGTGAAGGCATCCGCCTCGGACGCATAGAGCGTGAGTACGCCGAGAATGCCCTCCTGCAGATCGAAGAGCGGAACTGCAACCGCACTCAGCAGGGTCGTGGCCGCCTCTCCGGTCCCGCAGTAAGTCGGTTCTACCGTGGCGTTGCCATTCAGAATCGGCAGACCGCTCTGCGCCGCCCAGCCTGAGATGCCTTCTCCCAGCGGGATCGGCTCTTTACGGAACGCACCCGTGTATTCGTCACTGAGGTAGTGGCACGTCACCGTCTCGGTGTCCTTCAGGTAGAGCGCAAAGCATGCAAAGGGAACAAGCGCACGCAGCCTGCTGGACATCGTCCACGCGGTTTCGCCCAGGCTGAGCGAGCTGCCGATGGCCTGGCTCATCTCGAAGAGTGTTTGCGCCTCGTGGTTGGCTGCGGCGATCAGCTTGAGGCAATGGATAGATGTGGATGTTCCCTCATTTTCGCCACTCGCATGCTCGGCGCTGCCTACGGCAAAGCCTGCGCCCGGTGCATCGCAACGCTGAACATCCACATCAAGGTTCAGCGCAACGAAGTTGTCCCTGCCACTCATCGAGCGCTCCAGGTCCATGTAGCGCTGTTCCAGTATCTGGACCACCATGGGATCGAACTGTGTCCCCGCGGAGCTCTTCACAATTTCCATGGCCTTCTCAAGGGGCATGGCTTTGCGATAGGGCCGGTCCGATGCAAGCGCGTCGAAGCAGTCCACGACGCTGAGAATGCGCGCACCAAGCGGGATGTCTTCGCCACGCAGACCCTCGGGATAGCCCTTCCCATCCCAGCGCTCATGGTGCGATCGCACGATGGGCACCACGGGGTAGGGGAAGCGCACGCGCTCCAGGATGTCCGCACCCACAACCGGGTGGATCTTCATCTTCTCGAACTCGTCCGGCGTCAGCTTGCCGGGCTTGTTGATGATGTGTTCCGGCACGGCGAGCTTGCCAATGTCGTGCAGGAAGGCCGCAATCTGCAGCGCCTTCTTCTCGTCTTCGCCCAGGCCCATGGTGCCGGCGATGTCGGTCACGTAATCGCGCACGCGGAACAGGTGCTCGTGCGTGTTGTGGTCCTTCGCCTCGATGGCCATGGCAAGGCCCTCAATGGTGCGCAGGTGCAGTGCCTCGGTCTCCTCCAGGTGGCTACGCCGCTCTTCCCACTGTTCGACCTGCGCGTTGTAGGCGCGGTACAGCGTGTAAGCGACCGGCAGCAGCAGCGCGGCCGTGGCCCAGCCGAAGTGCGCGCTCAAAAGGTCTGCCGCAATCGCAAGCGCGGCGCCCACAAGGTAAAAGGGCAGGAACCAGCGAAACTCCTTCTTCCAGAGCTCAATTGCATTTGCCCCCTGCGACCACGCGACAACCATCGCAACGGGAACGGTGTTGCACAGAAAGTAGGCCGTTGCGGCGAAGACCATGGCGACCGGCACCGGTGTGCCCGAACTGGTCAGCAGATAATAGAAGGCATTCGCGCAGGCCGTGCTGTAGATGCTGTTGGCAATGTTGAACAAACATTGCGTCACTGCCAATCCGCTGAACCTGCGGATGCGGCACTGTGCTGCAACCGACAGCGCCGCGATCATGCAGCTCTGGAACGGGGTGAGCTGGATGATCGCCAGAAAAATGAAGAGGTAGTTCAGAGACATGGACCCGCTGCCGCTGGGCCGCTTGACCTTTAAACCAGAGCTGAGCAGAGCTGCGGCGAGGAAGACGCAGAACGTAATCCATTGGCTGCCTCCGGTCGCCGCCGACCGGGCAAACAGGAGCAATCCTGCAGCGACCACGGCCGTCACCAGAACTTTTGCACGAATAGGCACGGCGCGGAACGCCTCCTCAGCAGAGAATTACTCTGCACCTATCGGCAGAAGAGGTGGTGCTCTTCAGTGCTTGCCCGGCGATACCGGTTGCGCGGACATCATAAACTCCAGTTCTCCTCCGTTCGCAATTTCGGAGTGCAACAGGTACCACCGATCCAATCGTTTGGCATTCAGCCTGACGGCGCGCACATAGACGGCACCTGCCTCCGCACCGCTCGCGCGTATGTGGAGCAACTTTCCGTTGGGCAGATGTACCGTCATGCGGTCGAAGCGCGGCGTTCCGATGGAGTAACGCGGTATGCCCGGCGTGACGGGGTAAAAGCCCATCGCCGAGAGGATGTACCAGGCCGACATTTGCCCCGCATCGTCATTCCCTGAGAGACCATCGGGTCCGTCGTGGTAGTTCTGCGTCGTTGCCTGGCGAACACGTAGCTGAGTCTGCCACGGCGCACCGGCGTCGTCGTACAGGTAGGCGATGTGATGACTTGGCTCGTTGCCGTGGTTATAGTGACCGCCATCGAAGAGGCCGTCCAGCTTCTTCACGAATGCCGCGTTTCCACCTTCGAGCGCAATCAGGCCAGGCACGTTCTGCGGCACAAAGAAGGTGTACTGGTAGGGCAGTCCCTCGGTGATGTAGTGGTAATTGCCCGACGGGTCGAAGGGCGTGTCCCAGGTGCCGTCACGGTGGCGACCGCGCGCAAAGCCTGTTTGCGGATCGATTACGTTACGCCAGTTTTCCGACCGCTTCAGGAAGCGCACGGCATCTTCGTGGTGTCCGAGTGCCTTGCCAAAGCTGGCCAGAACGAAGTCGTCATAGGCGTACTCCAACGTGCGCGAGACCTGTTCCCTGGTGTGAAAGGCCTCACGAACCGGGTTCTCCAGCGGAATGTAGCCGATCTTTTCATAGTCCGCCAGGGCACGACGGCCCTCGCCAAGCAGGTACTGCTCACGCGGTGGAGTCGTGGTCGCATCCAGCTTCATAAGCTTCCATGCAGACTCAGTGTCAAAGCCCCGGATGCCCTTCGCATACGCGTCGGCGATGATGGCCGGCACATGGTTGCCAACCATCGCCGAGGTGTAGCTGTTCCACAGGGGAAAGTTCGGCAGAAATCCACCCTGCTCGCCCTTGGCAACCAGCGAACGCACCATATCGAGGTCGCGCGCAGGATCAAGGATGGTGAACAGCGGGTGCACGCCACGAAAGGTGTCCCACACGGAGAAGTCGTCATAGTACGTGAACCCCTGCGCGTGCTCGACGTGGCCTCCGCCGCCAAAGCTGGGATAGGTGCCGCTGACATCGCTAAAGGTCCGAGGCACCAGGCTGGCGTGATACATCGCGGTGTAGAAGATCGTGCGCTCTGCGTTTGTCCCTTCGACATCGATCAAACCGAGCTGCTTCTGCCACGCGCTTCGAGCGTTCGCCACAACAGCCTGATAGTTCCACTCAGGAATCTCAGACTGCAGGTTACGGCGTGCCTCGTCGACGCTGATGAATGAGGTGCCGATGCGTACACGCACGGTGCGGTCTTTTGGCAGGTCCAACTGGGCGTAAGCACCCATGGGCGCGCTGCCGGTGATCGTCGACGCGCCGGGATGCCGCTCCACGCCCGACCACGTGCCCGCTTCCCGCAACGGCGTTTCGAACTGCATTACGAAATAGCCCGAGAAGCCTGCGGGCAGCCCATTGCCTGCATAGCTGCGATGCACTGGATTGCTGCCCGTGACCTCACCCCGCGCAAGATCCATGTTTACCGTGCCGCTGCCGAGGCGAACGTTGTTCTGCAAGGCAATCACTGCCAAGGTGGTCCCCTCGGGATAGCGAAACTGCATCATGCCCGCGTGCAGCGTGCCGGAGATACTGGCTTGAATCCCGGTGTCCACGAGATCTACGCTGTATTCATACGGCGTGGCCTGCTCCGTGGCATGCGAAAACGAGGAGGCGCGCTCGTCTGCCCGCAGCTTGTCATTATTGCGCAGAGGCATAACGGTGAAGCTGCCGTAGTCCTGCACGCACGAGCCGCTAAGAAAGTGGCTGCCGCGAAAGCCCTGAATCTTCGCGTCTTTGTAGTAGTAG
>CALMAP010000316.1:17072-18335 GCA_937859825.1 uncultured Terriglobus sp.
CGCGTGTCTGCGGCGTCCAGTCCGTCATGGCAAACGGAACACCGGCCGCTGGAAACGTCTGGCCCTCTGCCGCCGTACCCACCAGCGGGTGTACAAGATCAGGAAGTGCAGTCTGCGCTCCTACACCTGCGGCTGCGGCGCAAAGCAGAAGTGGGCCGCAAGCGGCAAAAGCCTTTCGCAGCACCAACGCACTACGCAGGAAAGAGAGCCTGTTCAAAGCGGGAGACCTCGTTGCAAGAGTCAAAGCAGGGAATTCCGGCCGCTCAACGGTCCTGGTGCAGCGCCCAAAGCAGCGCCCGCTCCAGGATGCCCCGAAAGAGCGGGTCTTCATAATCTTTGCTGTCGTGGCCCAGTGCGACGTAGAACTCGCGGCTGCCGTCGAAGGTATGGCTCCAGGCAAGCGGCAGCTTCGCCGGGAATGCCGCGGCGGCCTGCACATTCTTACCCAGATCGAGGGCATCGCGGCGGGTGGTGAGCAGCACATGGATGTCTGGTGCGAGGTGGTCGAGGAAGTAGCACTCGTCAGTCCAGCTAAATGTTGCAGGCACTCCCTGCATCGCCGGTTCTTTTGCATCGGCTACCGTGACCGTGAACGCCTGTTCAGGTGGGTGAAAGGCGAAATGGCCGCCTAACACCTGCTGGAAGTAAGGCCAGTTTCTCTCGCTGCCCGATGCGGAATGGACAGCGAGAAAGCCGTGTCCCTGGTGGATATAGGCGCGAAAGGCATCGCGCTGCTCACCCGTGGCGAATGCCTCGTTGTTGCTATTGCTGAAAACGAGCGCGCCATACTGCTGGAGGTTAGCCGGGGTGAAGCTGGCGGGATCGTCGGACGTGTCCACGACAATACCGTGCTTTGCACCGATTTGCCGAAATGCCTCAACGCTGCTGGCGATGTTCTGGTGGACGTAGCCTTTGCCGTCCGGCGTGTAGTTGCGCGTGTAGACCAGCACCTTCGGTTGCTGCTGCGCCTGCGCAATGAGTACCGGCCACAGGAACAACCCGGCAGACAGCGCTTTCCAGAGTCGCCTTGACATGGGAAGAAGCATACAAGGAGAGACGATCGGGCCGCATGCAATGTATTGGTTCTGACCTATGTGGAGGGAAAGACCCGGCCAAAGACGGAACCTGAGCTTCGTAATAGAAGCGACCCTGCGACCCTGGCGTTTATGCCAGGCCGGATCAACAAGAAGTGGGGCGCGGAATGAAAACCCCCGGGGGAGGGGGGGCCCCGGCTCGGCATCCACGGCACGGCGCAGATCTTCG
>CALMAP010000316.1:18345-18812 GCA_937859825.1 uncultured Terriglobus sp.
CGTTGACCGACTCCATCGCCAGGAAGCTGCTGGCGTCGGCGCGCTCGACGAGGCCCTGAGCCGGGCGCGCGACGCGTTCGGGGCGATGGAGGTGGCGGCGGGTCTCGTCGGGCGCCCCCGCGGGGTGTGGGGGGTAACTGCAGCGGGCCGATGGAGAAGAAGACGTCGGTTTTACCAAGGGGACCTCAGCTTACCGATCTGGTAGAGCTTACTTATCGGACAGAACGCTTGAACCCCACAGGGCAGTGGAACCCGTTGTTGTTTGGGAACCCCACAGCGCGGTCTGGCCGCTGGTGGAACTGGATCCCCAAAGGGCGGTGGCTGCGTCTGTGCTGCCGGACCCCCAGAGCGCGGTGGACCCCCAAAGCGCGGTAAAGGCGGCAGGATCGTTCGAACCCCAGAGCGCGGTGGAACCCCACAGCGCCGTCGCACCGGTCGGAGTGTTGAAGGCATTGGCGCCGTAGACG
>CALMAP010000317.1 GCA_937859825.1 uncultured Terriglobus sp.
CATTCGATCCTCTTTGAAGCACTGATTTGTTAGAAGAGCTGTTCCGCCTTCATCGGCAGCGAGAGCAACCGCTTGCCGGTTGCATGGTGGATCGCATTCGAGATTGCCGCGGGGACGCCAATGATGCCAATTTCGCCCATGCCTTTAATTCCGAGTGGGTGGCCGCGCGTGTCGTCTTCTTCGATCAGGATGGCTTCCAAATCAGGTATGTCGGCATTGACGGGCACCAGGGCCTCGCCTAGATTTCCGTTCATCCAGAGGCCAGAACGGAGATCGATCATGCTCTCTTCCACCAGTGCCTGGCCCAGTCCCCAGACCATGCTGCCGATTAACTGGCTATGCACCATAACGGGGTTCAATGGCCTGCCACCGGCAAATGCGCCCACCATACGATCTACGCGGATGTGGCAGGTGTCCGGATCGATCTTCACCTTGACGAACTGCGCTCCAAAGACGGCGCGCGCATATTTGCTGTGGCCCATCGTCCGGCCGGTAACGGCCTCTTCTTCAATCGGCTTCTCAAGTTTAAGCAGCAGATTCAGTGTCTTTTCCGAGATGCCACGTTCGTTTACCACATGGCCGTCGAGTACCTGGAGGTCGCCAGGCTTGTCGTCAAAGAAGGCTGAATCTTTATCTTTCACGGTGCTCTTGAAGAGCGACTGCAGTGCAAGATCAGTGGCCTCCGCAATAGCCGCGCCGTTCGTAAGCGCTCCCATGGAGCCTGCATTCATCGACCCATAAGGCAGGGCCGTGTCTCCCCAGCGCAGATGAACACGATCCAGCGGCAGTCCGAGCCGTTCCGCAGCAACCTGGGTCATCGTCGTGATTCCGCCCTGGCCCATCTCATGAAGTGCAGACTGCACTTCTGCCGTGCCATCCGGCTTCAGAATCACGCGCGCAACCGCAGGCATCTGGCGGGTGGGATAGATTCCCGTGGCCATGCCATACCCGACAAGATGCCGACCCTCGCGCATGGAACCCACCTTCGGATTGCGTTGATGCCAGCCGATGCGGTCTGCAGCCATCTGATAACACTGACGAAGGGACTTACTCGACCATTCGTGACCGGTACTGGGGTCGATTTCGGCGTAATTGCGGTGGCGAAGTTCTAACGGGTCCAGGCCGATTCTGTCTGCCAAGACGTCCATCGTCACTTCCATCGCAAACTGGCCAAAACCCGAACCCGGGCCGCGCATCCAACCGGGTGCGTTGGTATCAAGCCTGGCCGACTGCGAGTGAACGCGAATGTTCTCGCAAGCATAGACTTTGGTGGTGTTCTCGCCGGCCGGCTCGATAAAAGAACCGCCAGCTCCCTGCGCCATCACGGAGTCTTGAATGACAGCCTGAAGCTTTCCTTCGACGCTCGCACCAAGCCGAATTCGATGCCGACTTTCACCACGGAAAGGCATCATGCTGAAGGTCTGTTCGCGTGTGAGGATGAGCTTGACAGCGTTTCCGGTAAGCTTTGCGGCCATCGCCGCGAGTAGAAGATGAACATTGGCCTGTTTACTGCCAAAGGCACCGCCCGTCATGGGAGAAATCGCCCGGATTTTGTTATCGAATTCGAACCCGCCTAACACCTGCGCGATGATTCTTGGCAGCCGCTCTTTGATGCTGAAACCGAACGCCTGTCCCAGGATCATGGCGTCTGCATAGCAGAATTGGCTTGGCATGTAGACGGTGATGCCGCCGTCGTCGTCCCAACGTGCGATCACTCCGCCAGGTTCCATGGCATTGTGGTGGTGCGGCGAGGTACGCACAGTCACGTCGACGTGATACGTCGAAAGACCAAGTGCATGCTCCGGATTGCCAAACACCTCCTGGCCCTTGTCTCCGGCACCGACCGTCTTCGCATCCTGTATACGGTCTGCGCCCTGGTTGAGCGTGAACGCAGGGTTTTGTTCCGTCGCAGAGTAAGTTACCTTGAGCAGCAGGCCGGCAGTTCTGGCGTGCTCCAGAGTGTCGGCAATGACCACGGCAATGCATTGCCCCCCGTAATGCAGCGTTGCATCCTGCATCGGTAGCAGCGTGCCGATCTCCGTTCCGTTTGGTGACATCACGGCTTTCAGTCGCGACGCATTCTCATGCGTCAGCACGGCGCGCACGCCTGGGCTCGCCAGCACGGCACTGGCATCCAGGGACACGATTGTTCCTGTTGCCTGCGTGCTTATCACGGGAACAGCGACATCATAGGGGCCGTCCGGTTCAGCGGGCGGGATATCGCCCACGTATTGCACGATACCTTTGACCTTGTCGAGCCCTTCAATCCGCCGCGGGGCACTCCGCATCGCTTCGGCACCCACAACGCTTGTGTTCGACACAGGCATGAGTATCTCTTCCATTAGGCAATGTCCTTATCGCTCTGCGACTGTGGCGTACCCTCGGCGGCCTGGTGACAGGCGCGCACAATGCCGCGCCGAGCAAGCTCGATCTTGAAGTCGTTGTCGCCATAGCCGACGGCACCAGCGACGAGCTCTTCGGCGAATGTCTCAAACAACTGTGTGGAAGGCTGTTGCCCCTTCAGCGTCTGTTCTGCCTCTGTGCGTCGCCAGGGTTTATGCGCAACGCCACCCAGGGCTACCCGGGCCTCGCGGATCACCCCGTCCTCCATGTGCATGACGACCGCAATCGAAACCAGAGCAAAAGCGTAGGATTGTCGATCGCGCAGCTTCAAGTATGTGTAATTAGTGGCGAAGCTCTCATTCGGCAAGTCAATCGCTGTAACCAACTCACCATGCTGCAGAGTGTTGTCTAGCCAAGGCGTGTCGCCCGGCAGACGATGGTACTCGGCGATCGGGATCACGCGATCCCCGAAGTTACCGGTAACGCGCACCGAGGCGTTAAGCACCGCCAAAGCGACGCACATGTCGGAAGGGTGCGTCGCGATGCATGCGGAAGAGGTCCCGAGGATCCCGTGCACACGGGTGACACCTCCGACCGCCGAGCAGCCCGACGCCGGCTCTCGCTTATTACAAGGCAGGGCGCTGTTATAGAAGTAGTAACAGCGTGTGCGCTGATTTAAGTTGCCGCCATTCGTTGCAACGTTGCGGAGCTGTGCGCTCGCTCCCGAGAGTATGGCGCTGGCCAGGATTGGATATTGCTTTTGCACCCTTGCGTGATACGCGGTCTGCGCATTCGTTGCGAGCGCGCCCAGTCGTAAGCCGCCTGACTGCAGTTCCTCAATGCCCCGCAGGGTGAGCGGATTGATGTCGATCAGGCGCGCGGGCCGGGTGACGTCGTACTTCATCAAGTCTGCGAGGTTGGTCGCACCAGCAACGAAGGAACAACCGGCAAGCGAACCCTGCTGTACCGCGTCCGCAACATCTGTTGCCCGAGAGAAAGCAAACGGCCTCATTGTGCTTCTCCCTCTGCGAGCACCTGGAGAATGGCGGAAGTGATGTTTGGATAGGCACCGCATCGGCAGAGATTGCCGCTCATCAGTTCCCGAACCTCGGCGCGTGTGCGCGCATGACCCTCGTTAATAAGTCCCGTTGCGGAACAAATCTGACCTGGGGTGCAATACCCGCATTGATAAGCGTCAAGATCGTAGAACGCCTGCTGCAGCGGGTGCAGCTTGCCGGGTTCGGCAAGGCCTTCGATGGTGGTTACAGAAGCCCCTGGATGCAAAACAACAAACGCCAGACAGCTGTTGATGCGGGTACCATTGAGCAGCACAGTACACGCGCCACATTGCCCGTGATCGCATCCTTTTTTGGTGCCACAGACCTGGAGTTTCTCCCTTAGGAAGTCCAGCAGGGTCAACCTGCTCTCGATTTCCAAAGAGTGAAGGACTCCGTTTACGGTGATATCGATCGGGATGAGCTCAGGGCTTTCTGTTTCAGGCATGGTCGACGTCCCTACTCCACCGTCTGCACTACGTAGCTCTACATCCAATACATGCTGTTTCAGAGTTCGTCTGATTGTCAGATCGCGGCTGGAATGCGGAGTTGTGAAAGATCAGAACTCCGCCTCCATGTCGGGGGCCCGTTTTACTACTGAGCCTTTAATTTTTCGAGGGTCAGCACTTCATCTGCAAAACCCCACCCGCCGTCGACGACCTCGTCGATGAGAACCATCGTGTGCGGCCGGGCCTTGTCTCCGTAAATTGCTGCGACGATGTCCGTGGTTTTGTGGACAATCATTTCTTTCTGTTCTGGTGTGAGAGAGCCTTGCGGGAGCTTGTAATTGGCGAACGGCATGAGTGATCCTTTCTTTGATTCAGCGTGTTTGAAAGCTGGCCGCGATCAGACCGCAGCCGGCGTAAGGAGGTCCTTTAGCCCGATTCGGTTCAAGAACTCGATCCGGATTCGGTCGGCTACTGTTCCAACGACTTCCGCTCCGTCCTGCGCGGGATCGACGTAGACGCGGAAGGGTCGTTTACCAAAAGGGGTTGCAACGACTCGCGCTACGGCACGAGCGACTTCGCTTACATCGGCGTCAGCTGGAATGACCGACTTCTGGGCCTCGGAGACCACCTCACCGAAGTTCTTGTAAGGTCCACGCTCATATTGATTCACCCTGTCCTCATCCTGAGGTTTACCGGCGTTGGCAAAGTGATTGGTCCCGCTGGTGAATGCACCCGGTACTACAATCGTTGTCTCGATACCCCAACGGCTCAGTTCCCCTGAGTACGTCACTGCCAGCGAGTCCATGGCTGCCTTCGCTGCAAAATATGGAACGAGGTAAGGTGACGGGCCACCACGAGTACTGGTGCTGCCGATCCATATCAACAGGCCTTTCCTCTGCTCACGTAGGTGGGGCAACGCTGCGCGATTTACGCGCTGTGTCCCAAGTACGTTGATATCGTAGAGTTCCGCATACTGTTCGGGGGTGAAGGCTTCCGCTGGGCCGAACACCATGTGCCCTGCATTGTGAACGATGACGGAGAGATGTCCTTGCTCTTTAAGGATGGTTTTTACAGCTTCATCTGCTGAGGACTGCGACGTCACGTCGAGCTCGACTGTACGCAGGTCGACATTGTGCTGTTTTGCGAAAGCCGCGGCTTCCTTAGCTTCCTTCGCGCTTTTCCCTTTGATGTCCAGCATGCTCGCGTAGACTGTGTGACCAGCTTGCGCCAGAGCGCGAGCCGTAAGGGCACCAAAACCGCTAGACGCCCCGGTGATGAGAATGATTTCCTGCATGTTTCCTCCTCTTTGACTTAAGCGAAGCCGCCGTTCGCGCGCACGATCTGCGCATTGATCCAACCCCCATCTGGCCCGGCGAGAAAGGACACGATCTGAGCTATGTCCTCCGGTTCACCGAGGCGCTCAAACGGTGCGATCTTGCTCAGTTGATCAATTTGCTCGGGCGTCTTGTCGTCAAGAAACAGCGGGGTCGCTACAGGTCCTGGTGCAACCGCGTTGACGCTCACCTTGCGCCCTCTGAGCTCTTGAGCAAGAACCTTCACCAACCCTTCGACGCCGGCTTTGGAAGCGATATAAGCACCATAGGTTGGGGTTGATTTTGCGATCACGCTGCTTGAGAAAGCCATGATCCTTCCGCCGTCCACAACATGCTTTGCGGCCTGGGCAAGTATTAGAAAGCTACCGCGCAGGTTGGTGGAGATCACTTTGTCAAATTGCTCTACGTCGTTCTTGATGATCGGCGAGAGTGGCATGATACCGGCACAGTGCACGACAACGTCGACCTGGTCGTACTCAGAAACCGCCTTTTCGAAGAGGTTAGAGACATCTTCAGGCTTGGTAACATCTCCTGCCACGCCGATAGCCTGACCTGCAGCTCGTTTTATCTCTTGAATCGTCTGATCGACGGGCGCGGACTTGCCTTGGTATTGGAGAACGACCGCAAAACCATCAGCTGCGAGCCGAGTTGCAATTGCCTTTCCAATCCCTCCGGAAGCTCCGGTTACGATAGCTGTCTTTCCCATCTGTTCCTCCGCAATCTGCGTAGTATCATCCCTTTCGGAGCGTTGGACGAGCGAAATCGGGCTGACGCATCATGCATTGAGGTGATAGTGAGTATGCGTGTCACGCAGCTGCGCCAAGCCGATCTCAATCTACTGGTCATCTTTACCGCACTCGCTGAGGAACGCAGCGTTTCCCGTGCGGCGGAACGCCTCTTCCTGAGTCAACCAGCGGTGACTCGTGCCCTGCAACGAACTCGCGAGTTGTTTCAGGACGACCTTCTTGTGCGCGTTTCTGGAACATACGAGCTCACTCCCAAGGGTGGCCAGCTCTTGGCGGAACTCGAAACCGCCCTACCACGGCTGGACCGGCTGTTGTCAGGCGGTGATTTCAATCCTGCCGAGGAATCATCCGATTTTCGTGTAGTTGGTACGGACTATGCCGCGCGTGTGATTGGAGTGCCACTCGCGCAGCGAATGATGAAAGCAGGGAGCAATCTGGCCATAGAAATGACACCCTTGAACGACAATTCGTTTGAGGCTATGGAGCGAGGTCGCGTTGACTTGATCTTGCACGCCGACGATGGGCGGATCCCGGCCCATTTCTCGCGGGAGGTGCTTTTCAAGGAGGAGTTTGTTTGTGTCGTGGCCAAAGGTGTTCATTCCCTAAGCCGCTTTACCCTGTCCCAGTATCTTGAAGGTCTACATGTAGGTATCGCTGTGTTTGGGGGGTCGCAGACGATTCCTGACCAGCGCTTAGCGGCCGGTGGTTACAAGCGGCGATGTCCAGTCCGGGTGTCACACTTCGCGGTCGCTATGAACAGTGTTGTGGGAACTTCGCTGATCGCGACAGTGCCGAAACGTTTCGCTTGTGCGAGGCCTCGAGATCGTAGACTCGCCTTCCTCAAGCCACCTAAGGTCTTGGGCGTCTTCGATTATGTGATGATCTGGCATCCTAGGCTCGAGAACGACCTCGCACATAAATGGCTGCGTCAAGAGGTTCGGCTAAGCTGCGAAATGTTTGCAAGCCAGCAGGATTGATGCAAGTTGCTGATGTATGCATGCGCCGCATAGCCTGCATGCGCGCATTGCATTAGCTTTAGCTGGCCCTAAAAGAGGATTCTGTTCAGGCGAGTATGAGCTCTGGTCTGCAGCGTCAGTCAGTGTTTTGTCATCCGCCTGCGGGGCTTACATGTTGATGAATCCGCTCGGTCGAAATCTGCTTCAGGTTCGTCCCGAGTATGGGTTGATGACGGTGCGAGTCGCCGTCGCGGTCATTCTTTTGGTTCGCCACGGGTGGGAAAAGCGGCCTGGCCAGTGGACTGCGTTCGCTAGAGACTTTCCCGATCCTATCGGCATCGGCTCATACGCCTCCTTTCTGTTCGCGATGGTTGGAGATCTCGTGTGCCCCGTATTGATCCTGCTGGGTCTAGGGACACGTTTGGCAGCTCTTTACGCGCTGAGCAACATCTTCGTCGCATGGGCGTTGGTACACAGGTTTGCTTTTTTGGGCAAAACACCAGAAGACGGTCACGGCGAAGTCATTCTCCTTTATCTCGCTGGTTTGCTTGCTCTTGTTTTAGGAGGCGGTGGCGCTTTCGCTCTAGGCGATCTGATCTTTCGCCATTCCTAGAGGCTTGAGCCTTTTGCCCAAAACTGATGGATAGGACGAATTCCGTGTTCGGTCATGACCAGCCCGAAGCAGCTATTCGGTGATGAGGGCTCAATCTCTTCAATCCAGCTGTTTAGCTGCATTCAGCGAGCTAGCTTTGTTCCGAAGTGTGCACGGTCCGGTCTAACGTGCTGCTTTCCGAAGTCGGAATACGGCAATACCCACATAACGATCCATCCAATCAGCTTTGGACGCAGCCAAGTTTCGCAGCTCACTGGTAACAGTTGGTTCTTCGCATCGTTCTAAAACGAAATCTGCATGTGCAAAGGCGTTCAGATAATCCGACACACGCGGCATGCTGTGCTGCAGGTAGACATCTGGCTTCCAGGGAGATGGATATCGGTAAGATTCGACACGCTGGTAAGCAGTACCGAGTGGCCAGCCTTCGCGTTCGTTCCGCAGGATGGCAAACCGAAAGGGATGGGGAACTGAAACGACAAGGATGCCACCATTCACGAGCAGGTCACTCATGGTCTTAACTGTTGCGTTGAGATTTTCGGCGTACATCAGAGCTTGAAAGCAGACGATTACATCGAAGGATCGTTGGGCAACGAGGTGGTGAAGGTCTTCGAAAGAGCTCACCTCGAAGCTGAGGTTTGCAGACGCGTACGATTCCCAATTTGTTCTGTAGCCTGCACTCGCATCAACAGCAAAGACAGTTTCAGCTCCATTTTGAGCGAAGTGGGAGGCTTTCTCGCCTGTTCCACAGCCGACGTCAAGCACTCGCTTTCCAAGAAAAGGGCTGGAAAGTTCTAGTTGTGCCGGCCATTCGA
>CALMAP010000318.1:0-3932 GCA_937859825.1 uncultured Terriglobus sp.
AGACAAGCTGGCGACCGAGAAGGGTTACATCATCGAGGTGCAGGGTTACAGCCGATCGGGTGTGACCACGTCGCAGGCCATGGCAGATTCAGTGGTGCGCTACCTGGTTACGCAGCATCAGGTTCCGGTGTATCGCATTTACAAATCAGGACTTGGCCGGGTAAGCGCGAAGAACGCCACCGCCGACAATAAACCACTGGTGAACGGTGTGCGTGTGACCCTACTCCACAACAGTCTGGCCAGCATGGAAAATGGCACGTCAGCCACGGCAACGCCGCAGGCCGACGCTCGTCCCACTGCAAAGGCATCTGCTGAAAACGGGCAGATGAACTAGGCCATCAGCCTCTGCAGCGCGTTTCCAGGTCTGTGGTCCGCGCGCTGCAGGGAACCCAAGATCGACTGCGCCGCCCAAGAGCGAGCCGGTTGATACACCTCTCCAAAGCGAGAGAACCAAGGCAGATTGGCCCTCCACTCGGAGGGCCGCTTTTTTGCTAACGGACTGTTACGGTCTCGAACCCCAAACCGTGCAGCAGGCTTTCAACACTCATGCGGGCGTTGGAACGCGCGGTGTCCAGAATGCCATCCTGCATGGCCGTCTGCTGAATCTGCGTTTCGGCAGTGCGACGCGCGTCCGTTTCGAGATTGGGATCCATTGGGACCAATAGACCTGTAGAACGAGCAAATACACGGGATTTGCCTTCATCGATGCGGGTCGTAAAGAGCTGCGAAGGTGGTAGATCCACTGTGACCGATTTACCCGAAACCTTGACGCCGCCTTCTTTAAGCGCGGAAAGGTCAACCCCGGCAATTACCTGACCGTGCACGACCAGCAGCAGCCGGTCTCCAAACAGCAGATCGGGAAGTACAGCATTACTTCGCTTCCCTTCGACCACGGTGTCGACGGAGTAGCTGACCGTTTCAAGGCGATTGAGCTTCTGGATCTGCTGCACAACGACAGGGGCAGAGGTATCAAACGCGGAAGATCGCCCCAAAACGGTAGAGGCAAGGCGCGCAATGGCCCCGTTTGGAGTGGCGCTGCGCAGCAGTAGCACAACCGCGATGGCACCAAACACAAAAAACAGGAGCAGCCCCAGCAGGATAGCCCCCGCATGGCTCTTGCGATTTTCCCTGAAGGCGACGCGTTGCTGGTGCGCTACCTCATACTGCCGATCCCGCTCGTCCTGCTGTCCGGTTGTCATGCCGTGTTGGATGCGCCGGATTGCGACAGCAGATAGATCGCGCCGCTCTACGTCGACAACGTAGCGAAGCTCTCCTGCGATAGAGCGCGACCCTTTGCCATGCGGTTCGCATAGCTGGCGCTTACGAAATCGCGGAAGAGCGGATGTGGTTCCAGCGGCTTCGATTTGAACTCAGGATGAAACTGACACGCGATGAAGAAGGGGTGGCTGGGTATTTCCACGATTTCGACGTAGGTTGCATCGGGCGTTGTTCCGGTCAATGCGAGACCCGCGCCGGTCAGTAGCGCTTCATACTCGCGGTTGAATTCGTAGCGGTGCCGGTGGCGCTCGCTGATCTCCGTGGTGCCATAGATGCGGGCCGCGAGTGAGCCGGATTCCATCACGCAGGTCCACGCGCCCAGGCGCATGGTGCCGCCCATCTCCTCAACCCCGGTAAGCTCACGTAGCTTGTAGATAATGCGATGCGGCGTGGCGGGATCGAACTCGCCGGAGTTGGCGTCCTTTAATCCGCAGACGTTCCGCGCAAACTCGATGCAGGCCGTCTGCATTCCCAGGCAGATGCCGAAGTAGGGAACATGCCGCTCGCGCGCGTAGCGGATCGCATTGAGCATTCCCTCGATACCGCGTTTGCCGAAGCCGCCAGGAACCAGGATGCCGTCGAAGCCTTCCAACTGCGCGACATAGCTGCCGTCTTCCGTTTCAAGACCTTCGGCTTCGATCCAAGTCACGCGCAGCTTTAAGTTGCTGTGCAGTGCACCATGAACGAGCGCTTCCTTGAGCGATTTGTAACTGTCCTCGTACTCCACATACTTGCCCACAATGGCGATGTGTACCTCGTCCTTCGGGTGGTACGCCCGGTGGACGAGGTCCTGCCATTTCTCCAGCTTCGCTTCGGGAGCGTCGGTCATGCGCAGATATTTCAGCACCAGCGCGTCCACATGTTCGTTGGCAAAGGCGAGCGGCAACTCATAAATATTGGCCACATCCCGTGCGGCAATTACGGCGGCCTCTTCCACGTTGCAGAATGCGGCGATCTTGGTGCGCATTTCGCGGGGCAGATTACGCTCCGTGCGACAGAGCAAAATGTCCGGCTGGATGCCGATGGAGAGCATCTCCTTCACGGAATGCTGAGTCGGCTTGGTCTTCAGCTCCTGCGCAGCGGCGATCCAGGGCACCAGCGTTACGTGGACGAAGAGGGTGTTGTCGCGGCCCAGGTCCTGGCGCATCTGGCGGATCGCTTCAAGGAAGGGCAGTGACTCGATGTCGCCTACCGTGCCTCCAATCTCCACCAGGCAAACATCGCATTCCGCGGCGACCTTGCGCATGGCATTTTTGATCTCGTTCGTGACATGCGGAATCACCTGCACGGTCTTGCCGAGATAGTCGCCGCGGCGTTCTTTGGTGATGACCTGTTCGTAAATGCGGCCACTGGTCAGGTTGTTGTCACGCGACAGCTTGGCATGGGTGAACCGTTCGTAATGACCCATGTCCAGGTCGGTCTCGGCGCCGTCGTCGGTAACGAAGACTTCGCCGTGCTGAAATGGCGACATGGTGCCTGGGTCCACGTTCAGGTAGGGATCGAACTTCATCATGCCGACGCGGATGCCGCGTGCTTCCAGAAGGCAGCCGATCGAGGCTGCCGCCAAACCTTTTCCGAGCGAAGACACGACACCGCCCGTTACAAAGATGTATTTCGCAGACATCCCCGCCTCGTTCTTTTCCATTGTGATGATTGGTCGTGCCAGGTGTGCACGATTGAGTATATCAAGCACGACCAGCCAGGGCGGGAGTCTAGCTGTCCTTGCGGTACAGCAGATTGCGGATGGCCTGCCGACGCGCCTCGTTGGCTTCGCTCAGGCTCTTGCGCTCGTCGGCGTCCATGCGGGAGCCGGTGCTGGCGGAGGCGTTCTCGGGTTGACTGCACTCCGGGCAGCGGTTCGCGAAGCCGGGCTTGTCGGGCTTGAGTTCGAACTCTTCGGAGCAGAGGATGCAGGTCTTGATGAGGAACGGCATTGCCCTATCAGGATACGATGTGACGCCAGAGACAAGCTGCCGAAACTGAGATTGCCCGCCGAATCTGGCGCGTCAGCGCACCCCCTTCCGGCATACTGAAGAAGGCATAGTCACAAGGGCTCTGCCACCTGCACGCATGAGCCTGAAATCAAAGATCGAAGCTGTTATTTATGCCTCTGAAGAGCCAGTCACGCTGGCCCAGCTTGTGGGGGTTCTCGCCGGGGAAGCGCAGGCCGAGCTGGACGCCCTCGCCGCGCAGCAGGGCGAACTGCCGCTGCAGCCTGACTCAGCGGGCGGACTGGCTGCCAATACAGATACTGAAACCCTGGAAGAGAAAAGTGAAGTCGAGACGGCCACCACAGAGATAGCTGCGGTGGATGCAGCCTCACCCGGCAGCGTGCCCGAGGATGGTCCTGTCGCAACAGCGGAAGAAGAGCTGCCGCAGGCTTCGGAAGTTGCCGATGCCACACTGCATGTTGAGACCGAGGCAGAAAAGCGCATCGCCCGTGAGCGGGAAAAGAAGGTTCGCGAATATCTTCGTAGCGTAGTCGATACGCTCATTCGCGATTATGCTGAGTCGGACCGCGGCATCGAGGTCCGTGAGGTAGCCGGTGGCTTCCGCATGGCCACCAAGCCGGAGTATCACGATGCCGTGCGGGGCTTCGTTCGGTCGCTCAAGCCTGCACTAAAGCTGAGCCTTCAGGCGCTGGAGACGCTGGC
>CALMAP010000318.1:3942-5462 GCA_937859825.1 uncultured Terriglobus sp.
GCTGGCAGTGGTGGCGTACAAGCAGCCTGTCACTGCGGCCGAGATCTCCGAAATCCGCGGCGTGGATTCAGCGGGCGTATTAGGTGGACTGCTTACCCGCAAGTTGATCCAGACAGCCGGCCGCAAGCAGGTAATTGGCCGGCCCATGCTCTACAAGACGTCAAGGGAGTTTCTCGTTCGATTTGGTTTGAAGGACATTCAGGAACTGCCCTCCATGGAAGAGTTCGAGCGCATGGCCGGTGAATTGAACGAGCAGGAAGATCTGCCGATCGAGGCACCGGAAGCAGTGATTGAACGGGCCAACGCGCGTGGTGATGCCGAACGCATTGAGCAGGAAAGACGAGGTCCGGGAACAGAGGTCCTTCCGCACAACAGCAGTGCATCGGAAGCTGAAGTTGCCGATGCGGCTTCGCCGAGAGCGGAGGCGGGTTCCGGATCGCCTGTTCCCGCGAACGGAACGGAACCAATAGAACAGTCCGAGAATCTGGAAACGCTCACGACTGAGAACGCGGACAAGGGAGCGGGAGCTTGATTAAAAAGCAAACAGCAGCGGGCAGCCGCACCACTGCCTCGAAGTCTATCGAGGAGCCGTCAGGCACACGCCTGCAGAAGATCATTGCGGAAGCGGGGCTGGCCTCGCGCCGCAAGGCCGAAGAGCTCATCCTTGAAGGCCGCGTTGAGGTGAATGGCGCGGTCGTGACTGAGCTTGGCACACGCGCCGACATTGAAAAAGACCACATCCGCGTGGATGGCAAGTTGCTGCAGGGCGTGCAGGAACATCGCTACTTTCTGGTAAACAAGCCGCGCGGTTACGTGACCACCATGAACGACCCGGAGCGGCGTGCCACGGTCGTCGATCTGCTGCGTGAGACTGCGCGGAAATCCGGGCGCAAACTGGACGTGCGACTATATCCGGTCGGCAGGCTCGACTACAACTCAGAAGGCCTGCTGCTGATGACGAACGATGGCGAACTGGCCAACAAGCTTTCCAAGGCGGCCAGCTCTGTCGAAAAGACATACCTGGTGAAAATCGCCGGTCAGCCGACGGAAGACGTGCTGGAACAACTTCGGCATGGCGTGATGATCGACCGTGGACGGTTGGCTGAGGTGCGGGGAACGCGGCGCGACCGCGTGCTCACTGCTCCGGCCCGGGTAGAACTAGCCCGGCGTGGCGAGAACCCGTGGTACGAAGTCACACTTACAGAAGGCCGCAACCGCCAGCTCCGCAAGATGTTTGAGGAGGTGGGCCATCACGTCGAGAAGATCCGCCGCATCGGCTACGGCGCGCTTACGCTGGATGTTCCGATCGGTGAATATCGCGAACTGACCACCGGCGAGGTGCAGGCGTTGGGCCGGGCCGCTGCGGGCAAGTCGGTGCAACGCAAGCAGAAGCTGAGCGAGCACGCTCAGCTCAAGAAGCCAGGGCAAAAGACCGGCTCGCGTGGGGCCAAGCCTCGCTTCTAGCATCCAAGTCCTTCATGGAAGCGGTTCTTGAAGTTGTTCTGGCAGACATTACAAAG
>CALMAP010000318.1:5472-6895 GCA_937859825.1 uncultured Terriglobus sp.
TTACAAAGCTGCAGGTGGATGCAATCGTAAACGCCGCGAACACCTCTCTTCTTGGCGGTGGAGGTGTAGATGGCGCAATCCATCGTGCCGCGGGCAGGCAGTTGCTGGCTGCATGCGAAAAACTCGGTGGTTGTGCAACGGGTGATGCGAAGGCCACACCGGGTTTCAACCTACCCGCAAGGTGGGTTTTCCATGCCGTGGGTCCGGTGTGGAATGGCGGCAAGCGAAACGAGGATGACAGGCTGGCTGGTTGCTATCGCAAATCGATAGAGCTTGCCCGCGAGCATGGCTGCAGGTCCATTGCGTTTCCAGCAATATCGACAGGCATCTACCGCTTTCCCCAGGAGCGCGCGGCTGAAATAGCCTTACGAACCGTGCGCGAGACGCTGCCGGAGAGCGGTGTTGAGCGGGTGGTGTTCTGCTGCTTTAACAGTGACGCAGAGCGCATC
Organism: uncultured Terriglobus sp.; assembly: GCA_937859825.1. Classification (GTDB taxonomy): domain Bacteria; phylum Acidobacteriota; class Terriglobia; order Terriglobales; family Acidobacteriaceae; genus Terriglobus. Next base: position 5,922 of record CALMAP010000318.1, read on the forward strand.
TATCGCGACCTGCTTCGTTGACGCACAATCGCTCCCGGAAGCTGAGATACTGCGCGTATATCTGCGGTGCATTGGACAGGAGTAGATTCTTCGCTTCGCACAAAGGGACACTTTTGAAGGACGAAACCGGGAGGCGAGGCACTCGGTTAGCGCCAGTCGTCGCGCATGCGTTCCTGATGTGCAAGCACATCGTCAAAGTGTTCAGTCTTCTTGATCACGATGTCGCCGAACTTCTCACCCTGCCGTAGCAGGATCGCCTGCAGCCGCACCAACTCCAGCATCGCCAGAAACATGCAGATCAGCGCCTGCTGCGAATGGGTGTTTTGCAGCAGCCTGCGCAGCGAGGTTGGCCGGTCTTCCAGCATCAGCCGGCGCTTGCAGTATTCCAGCATCTGCGCGACCGTGACCGCCTCCTCATCCACGTTCAGGACGGGGCGCTTGCGGATGCGTTCCAGGATTTCACCGAACACGCGGACGAGATCGGTCGTGTCCGCCGCGACCTCGCGCTCACCGGAGGAGGCCTGCTTGAATTCACCGCTGCCTGGGTTGGTCCAGGTAGCTTCCTCGATTTGCTGCTTCTGCAGCAGCATCTGCGCGGCGGCTTTGAATCGCTCATGTTCCAAGAGCCGTTCGACCAGTTCGCGGCGCGGGTCTTCCATGTCGCCATTGGCAATCAGGGAAGCTTCGCGCGGCAGCAGCATCTTGCTCTTGATGTGGATCAGCAGGGAAGCCGTGTAGATGAAGTCCCCAGCGGAGTCCACATCGGTCTGCTTCAGGTGTTCGCAGTAGGCGAGGAACTGTTGTGTAATGCGGGCGATGGGAATGTTATAGATGTCGATGTCCTGCTTGCGGATCAGGTCCAGCAGAAGGTCCATGGGACCGTCGTACACCGCGCCGACCGTAATGGAAAAAGGCGACTGGGATGCTTCTTCTTTCGGCTGTTCTTTTCTTTTGGCAGACGCAGGTCTCAGCAG
>CALMAP010000319.1:0-2400 GCA_937859825.1 uncultured Terriglobus sp.
GCTTTGCCCCAGGCTAGTATGGTACGGGCCATTGGCCCTTTATTTCTAGGCCACTCTTGGAATCTGTCGGCCAATTTGTAGACCGCTGACTTATCTCGAATGTGCGGCATCACACTCTGCGATGCGCCGACTTCTCGCCATGCTTCGCCTGTCTCCTCTGCTCCTGCTCGCCGGTTGCGCGACAAAGGAGGGTACCTCCGAACGCATAGCTCAAGACATGAGTGCCATGCCGCCAAACACGGTGATGCTGTCGCAGACGATGCGGGAGCTTTCCGCAGAGCCTGGCTTTACCGAGGCACTGCTGCAGCAGATTGACAAGGGCCAGAAGAACGGTGCGGTGCTTACGCCGAAGCTGTTTTACCTGTTTCGCAGCATCGTCCTCGGCAAAGACTGGCGCGGCCTCGATCGCTTTCCGGGATGGACAATCCATCAGGTCACGCAGACGGTTGATCTGGGCGAGTCCCTGCTGAAGAAGCAGGAAGCTGCGCCGATGGGCGACGTTCTGAAGGTGCAGCTTGGGCTCTATGCGCTGGACAAGGCGGAGACGATCTCGCTCGATCAGCCTTCCACCCTGCCCGGCTTTACGACCAATGGGCTAGTCGAAAAAGTAAGCGAGACGGTCGTTCGCGGGGACGCTCCCGATCCGCAGCTCGCACCTATGCACGCAGAGAGTGCGCGCCTTGCTGAGGTCTTGAACAGGTTGTCCCTGAACGGCTTCCGGCCGGACGGAAAAGATACGGCACCTTTCAAAGCGGAACTGAGCGGCCATACGGCAAGCACACCGGAGCAGATCGTCCAGGCGCTGACGGCGTCGGGACACACCGTCACTGTGGCCGACGCCCGCTACTTCGCCAACTTTGGACACTTCCACTACAAGGCACAAGACGTGCAGATGCCGTTCTGGCTCGACACGGGACTGCGCGTGCCGCGCGAGCACTGGTGGCAAAAATCCCGCAAGTTCCTCATCCCGGTCGCGCACGCGGAGTACGAGTGGATTGTCTCCGGCCCGAAGATCAATGCGGACGTGACCTTCTACTTCGGCATCGATGGCCGTGCGGAGTTCCGCACCAACGATCAGTTGAACCAGCCCTGGGTGATGAAGCGCTTTGCGCATCAGTATCAGGGGGCTGATGCGGTTGAGGTCACACGCCTCACCGGATCGCTGCTGCGTGCCTACGCCTACCTGCACACGGCACATCCGCAGTTGCCCTTTGGCGGCTACTACACGCTGGGCGTCTGCCAGGACGTGGTGGCAGCCATCGAGCAGAAGATGACCGGTCGCAGCACGATGTACCCGGACACCGCGCAGACCGAGCTGTTTCGTGACCAGCCGGACGACGAAGTCTACCGGCTGATGAGCGCGATCCCGAAGGATACAGAAGGGAAGGTGCCGGCACCGGAGCGCATCTTCGGTTCGCTGCCCACCACTGAGTACGCCCGGCTCACCATTCCCGGTCTGCGGGAAGATGTGCAGCGCACCTACTCGGCCTGGCAGGCAGGCCAGCTTGAGAGCGAGCATTCCTACGCGCGCCGGACATTCACACTTGTTGGCGTTGTTGCCGCATCTCTGTTAGTTATCTATCTGCAACGCACACGGCGTCGGCCGCAAGTCTAGGCGACGCGTTCTTTCCATCAACGCGGCGTTGCCGCAGAGGAGGTTTACGACGGTGGCTACGAAGAAGACAGCAGCGAAGAGCGTGACGAAAAAGTCCGCGGCAAAAAATACAGCAACGAAAACCTCAGCAAAAAAAGCGCCCGCGAAAAAGGCAACCGCAAAGAAAACTGCCTCCACCAGCCGTAAGTACTCGCCCGCAGCAGGCAAGCAGGTAGGCCAGGAACTTCACGAGATGCACGAAGGCAAGCTGCACATCGGTAAGAGCAAAAAGCTTGTGACGAACCCGAAGCAGGCCATCGCCATTGGTCTTGCGGAGGCGCGTCGCGCCGGTAAGAAGGTTCCGCCGAATCCAAACAACCTGAAAAAATAATTGTTACTTTGTCGTGGAAGGAGCCGGTGTGCTCGATGGAGTGGCGGCGGGGGTAGCTGCGGGCGTTGCTGCAGTTGTGCTGCTGCCGCTGTCGCCTGACGATTTCTCGCTGGAGCCGGTGTTTTTTCCCGCTTCACTGCCCGCGCTGCTGTCGCTGGTTGCTGCTGCGGCTGGCTTCTTATTGCCATAGCCGTCCGCGTACCAGCCGCCGCCCTTAAACTGCACCGCTGGTGCGGTGATGGTGCGCTCCAGTTTACCCCCGCAGTACGGGCATTCGGTAATTTCGGGATCGCTGAACTTCTGGCGTTTTTCGGTCAGCTTGCCGCAGGCGGTGCACTGGTATTCATACAAAGGCCTGGGGACTCCTGCTCAGGCCTGCGCCTGATTGCTGGCTGGCTTCAACTCCAGTAGGGGA
>CALMAP010000319.1:2410-3155 GCA_937859825.1 uncultured Terriglobus sp.
GCCTCTACTTTGCGCAGTGCTTCGACTGCTGCGCTTGCGGCTGCAGGCGTGCGTGCGTCAATCTGCAGCACCGCCATCGCCTGTCCCTGGGGAACACTCTGCGAGCGAACGCTTCGCCCAAGTGCGAAATTGGCAATGTTGATGCCGCACTCGCCGAGCACGGTACCGATGCGGCCAACCACACCCGGAACGTCGTGATTGCGAATGACCAGCAGCGTGCCCGTAAGCGGCGCTTCGATGTCAATGCCATCAAGGGAAAGCAGGCGTGGCGAGTTGCCGTGCAGCACCGTAGCGCTGGCCCGTGCGTCGCCTTCGGCGGAGTGCAGCACCAGCTTCAGCACCGACCCCGCGCCTCCCGAGGCAAACTCTTTGCGGTCTTCCTGGATGCGGATGCCGCGCTCGCTGGCAATCGCTGCAGCGTTGATGTGGTTCACCTGCTCCGTGTCGCCGAGCACGCCGGCCAGAAGGGCATTGCGGATCAGGTCGGTCTTGGACGCGGCGAGACGGCCTGCGTAGGCGATCTCGACGTTTTCAAGATGGCCCGGCGTGGCATGCGCGAGGAAGGTGCCAAGCCGCTCTGCCAAGTCGATGAAGGGTGCGACTTCAACGTACTCCTCGCGGGTAAGCGATGGAACATTCACGGCGTTCTGTACCACACCGCTCTTTAGATAAGCGCTGACCTGCTGCGCAAGCTGGATGCCAATGGCCTCCTGCGCCTCATCGGTCGAACCGCCAAGATGAGGCG
>CALMAP010000319.1:3165-15645 GCA_937859825.1 uncultured Terriglobus sp.
CTTTGAGCGGCTCTACGGTAAAGACGTCCAGCGCCGCTCCGCCAACTTTGCCGGACTGCAGGCCTTCAAGCAGGGCAGCATCGTTGATCAGTTCGCCGCGCGCGCAGTTCACAATGCGAATGCCCGGCTTCATGATGCCGATGGAGTGTTGGTTGATCATGCCCTCAGTCTGCGGCGTAAGGCCCACGTGCAGGGTCAGGTAATCGGACTTCGAGAAGATCTGGTCGATGGAGACGAGCGAAACGCCGTTCTCCCGCGCGATTACGGGAGCGACAAAGGGATCGAAGGCAATCAGGTCCATGCCGAAGGAGCGAGCGCGGCGCGCCACCTCGATCCCGATGCGTCCCAGCCCCACGATCCCAAGCGTCTTGCCGCGCAGTTCGGTACCCTGCAGAGACTTCTTATCCCACTTGCCGGCGTGCATGGTCGTGTTCGCCTTGGGAATCTGGCGCGCCATCGTAATCATCAGGCCCAGCGTCAGTTCCGCCACGGCAACGGCGTTAGCGCCGGGGGTATTCATCACCACAATGCCGCGATGTGTCGCGGCTGCCGCGTCGATATTGTCTACACCCACGCCGGCCCTACCGATGATGCGCAGCTTCGGCGCGCTTTCCAGCAGTTTGGCGGTGACCTGTACGGCGGAACGAACAACCAGCGCGTCCGCATCGGCCAATTCGGCTTCCAGGCCATTCTTGATCTGATCGGGCGTGACGACCTTCCAAGACGGTTCCTGTTGAAAGACGGCAAGCGTGGCGGGCGAGACTTTCTCAGCGAGGACGATCTTCATGAATACTTTTAGTATATCGGTCAAAAATTGTCCTTTTATGGGGCAAGAGCCATAGGCGGCAGACGTGGTTATGACTTAGTGGCACCGTGTGTGCGACCATGACGTACCATGCTGCGCCGCCCACACTACCTGCTTTGCCTTACCGCTCTTGCGGCACTCGCCCATGCGCAGGACAAGCCGATCCCGAAACAGGAGGCCTTGCGGCAGCGAGCCATCGCCACGGCGGAGCGCACTGCGGAGCAGCGCGAACGCTACGAATGCCGCGAACGGCAGGTGCAGAACGATCTGGACGGCAAGGGGCGCGTCAAGAAGACCACAACCGTGGAGCAGGACTTCTTCTTCGTACATGGCCGCGCTGTTTTGCGCGAGGTAAACCGCGACGGTAAGCCGCTAAGTGCGAGCGACCAGAAAAAGCAGGACGAACGCGTCCGTAAAGAGATTGAGAGCGCCGAGAAGGCATTCAAAAAAGAGAAGAAGGGTGACGGCGGACCGATGTCCTCACGCAACTTCTTGAAGCTGGCCAAGCTCGGCAACGAACGCCGCGTGACCGTGGCAGGCAGGCCGACCATCGTGTTTGACGTGCTGGAAAACCCCGATAACAAGGGTGGCGACATCGCCCAGCGGATCATCGCCGCCATGCGCGGCACCATCAGCGTGGACGAGGAGAGCGGCCATGTCCAGGCCCTGAACGTGAACGGCGTGCGCGATGTGAAGATCGCCGGTGGACTCGTCGCCAACATCCACAAGGGCTTTCAACTGCATGTAGTGAACGCGCCACAGAACGACGGCGTGTGGATGCTGAAGACCATGTGGGGCTCCGGAGATGCACGAATGGGACTCTTCTTTCACCCGGCGGCGAACATTCGGTCGGACGTACAAAGTTGCCACTTATTCAACGTGGAAGCGGACGCGATCGTGAAGGAAGTCGAGAAAGAAGTGGACGGCAAAACGCCGTAATCACGCAAGCGGCGCAAATCGCAGCGACGCAGAGTTCATGCAATACCGCTCGCCCGTAGGCGCCGGACCATCGTCGAACATGTGTCCCAAGTGGGCGTCGCACCGCCGGCAGGCCACGGCAACGCGTTCCATGCCAAGGCTGTTGTCGTGTTCTTCCAGCACGTTCTCCCGTGCAATCGGCTTCCAGAAGCTCGGCCAACCGGTGCCCGAATCAAACTTCGTGTCGGACGAGAAGAGTGCCGTGTCGCAGCAGATGCAGCGGAAGATGCCCTTGCGGTGCTCGTTACTGAGCGCGCCTGAGAAGGCCATTTCGGTGTCCGCATGGCGGGTGATCTCGTAGCTGGACTGCGAAAGCTGGGCGCGCCAGGCTTCGTCTGTCTTTGCGACCGTGGGTACTTCGGCCACGCCGACGCGCTTTCCATTCGCACTGAACTCGACGATCTTGACGGTGGTCGGCATGTGGCCGCCGCGGAGCGTGGCTGCGCGTGCGACGGCAAGGGGATAGTGCGCCACCAGAAACAGGGCGGAACTCGCAAACGCCGCTCCGCCAAAGATGAACATACGCCGGCTAATGGGAGTGGGCAATGTCTGTTCGCTGAGCGGTTTGGGTAACTTGTCGGCATCCAGGAGCATAGTGCGACCTCTTACAAGATGGGACTCGTGCGGACCGGAAAAGTAGCAAACCCACGTCAACCGCAAAGGATCAGCGGAACAGGTGCGGCACAAAACTGCTCAGGTTGCCGGTGATCGGGGTACGCGATTCACGGATGCCCATGCCTCCGCACTCCTGGTCGATCATCCAGAGACCAAGCACTGGGAAGCGATCGTTTCCACCTGCGGGCATACCGTAGCCGGACTGAAAGGCAAGGGCGGGCAGCGCGGCTGAAAACCGGGCCGGAGTTGCAAGTGCCTGGTAGACAAACCGGCCGCCACCATACTCGCCCTCCGTCTCCGCCGTGCCGTCCGGAGTGACCAGCGTGATGTTTGCGCCTTCGCGGCTTAGCAGCGGCTTGCGCACATAATGCGTCATTGCAGCCGGCGAATCGAAATGCGCTTCCAGCAGAAGCGGGTGACCGGGGTATAACTCCCACAAAATCGGCAGGATGCCTTTGTTTGAGAGCAGCATCTTCCAGACCGGCTCAATCCAGGTGAGATTGCGGTAGAAGGCGAGAACTGCCGGAGCGAAGGGTTCAGCCAGCAGCGTTTCCCATGGATAGAGCTTGAAAAGGGACCATACCGTTTCGTTCCGGAGGTCCACAAAGCGGTTGTTGCTGTCGTCCCAGCCGATTTCGTTCATCAGCAATTGCTGGGTCTGCAGGTCGGCCTGTTCCGCGGTGTCGCGCAGGTAGGTCACGGTCAGCATGTCTTCTTCGGCATCGGTACTGGCAAAGTGGACGGGTTGGCGAAGGTACGGCGCAACGTCTCGCCACTTGGCGATCAAACGCTCATGCAGGCTGTTGAACTGGTCTGCACCGGGCGCGGCTTCCTTGAGCCAATCCCACTGGATCACGGCCGCCTCAAGCAGGCTGGTGGGTGTGTCCGCGTTGTATTCCAGCAGCTTCGGCACAGCGCTGCCGTCGTACATCAAGTCGAACCTGCCGTAGAGTGCGGGCGGCTCGTTCTCCCAGGCCCACTCGATCAGCGGCACGGCCTCCGGAGGAATGGTCAGGTCGGCATAGCGCTTGTGGTCGATCACGTGCTGCGCCGCGGCAAGGCACATGGTTTGCAATTCGTTCGCACTCGCCTCAAGCATGTCCACTTCAGAAGAGGAGAACTCGTAGCAGGCGGATTCGTCCCAGTACACGGCGCCAGGGTACGCGGCGCTGAGGTCCTCGGGCGAGTGGAAGGTGAGACCGGCGGTCTCTACCTTCTTCTGCCAGTCTGGCCGGGGCTGCATGGTGATACGCCGCATGCTAGCTCCCCGAACCGAAGCTGTGGCCGAAGCCGCCACGTGAAATGCCGGAACCGCCGAAGAACCCGCGCCCGCCGCCGGAGAGTGGCGACGTGTAGCGCACACCCGGCGCTGCATTGAAGCTGCCGCCCGTGACGCGGCTGCCCAGTCCGAAGCCGCCCACGCCGCCATAGTAGGGGCGATAGATGGGAAAGAACGGAATGAACCCGCCATGCCCATTGGGGCGCTGCTGCACCGGTGCCTGGCCGGCACAATAGCTGTCTGGAACGACCGTGCCGTTCTCATCGACGCAGCGCTGCATCTCCTTCGGCTTGCAGCCGGAAAGCACGGAAAACGCCGCTGCTGCCAGAAGTGGTGCGACGACCTGAGCAGATCGTTTCATGACGACTGAGTGTATACCGCACCCAGTGATAGGCTGTTCGCCGACATGTGAATTTGTGAGTTGAAAGGGCACGGCTTCAGCCGTGCTGTACCGGATGAGAAAACAACCTGCGCGGTCAAGGCGTCGTCCGGGAGCAGGTCTTCTCGCGCCGCGCACATACTAGCCGTCCAAGGGTCGGCAACCTGGACAAATCAACCTCTTTGCGGCTAGTCCTGTGCTGCATAGAACGCGCGGTGCAGAGACATGTTTTCCATGACGCCGTGGACCGCGCGTTTCTCGAGGCACTAGTTTGTGGCACGGCTGAAGCCATGCTCTTTCAATGGTCTATGGGTGCCCACAAAGCGCTACATTCACACCTTAGTGCACAGGTTTGATCACTGCCGAACCGAACTCCGGATGCTGCATGGAGCAGCAGCTATCCGTACGTCCGCAGTAGCAGGTGTAGGTTGCGGCTGCGTCCAGTTTGCGGTTGGCGAACAGTTCCTGGGCAGCAATCAGGCCTTTGCCCCATGTGAAGCCAGGTACGTTCAGCTTTGTTGCGACTACGTGTTCCAGCGCGCCGATTAGAGCGATTGTGTCCATGTAGTCGAAGAAGCCGAGGTGGGCAAAGCGGAAGATCTTGCCCTGCATCTCGCCCTGCCCGTTGGTGATGGTTGCGCCAAAGCGAGCCTTCAGTTCCTTCACGATAATGCCGGAATCGACACCCTCGGGTGCAATCACCGCGGTAGCGGCTGCCGAGGCGCAGGTGGGTGCGAAAAGTTTGAAGCCCAGTGCCTCCACGGCAGCCCGCGTCATCGCAGCAATGGTTTCGGCGTTCTCAATCAGCTTCTTGCGACCTTCGACAAGCGACCCTGCAGGATTTTCCGGCGTGGCGGCTTGCGCGGCGATGTAGTCCAGCGCGGCACCGAGCGCGGCGATCAGCGCCACTGCTGGTGTATAGGCCGACTCACCCTTCACGGCATTCTTCCGTTCCTTGCGTAAGTCAAAGTAGTAGCGCGGATTGTAGGTGGCCTCCATGCGGTCCCACGCGCGGTCGCTCACGGCGAGATACGCGAGTCCGGGTGGGATCATCACGGCCTTCTGCGAACCGCCGATCATCACGTCCACACCCCAGCCGTCCATGTCCATGTGCGTTGTGCCCAGGCCGGTGATGGCATCCACGATCAGCAGCGCCTCGGAGCCGGAGTCCTTCAACAGCTTCGCCACGCCGGGCACGCAGTGGCGGGCACCGGTGCTGGTTTCGGTCGCCTGCATGAAGACGGCGCGGGTCTCTAGCTTGAGTGCTGCCTTGACCGCGTCCAGGGAGAAGGTTTCGCCATAAGGCGCTTCCAGCACGTCTACGGCGCAGCCGAAGGCTTTGGCCAGGGCCGTCCAGCGCTCACCGAACTTACCTGCGGTCAGCACCAGCACCCTGTCGCCGGGGGAGGTCAGGTTCGAGACTGCTGCTTCCATTGCACCCGTGCCCGAGGACGAGAGCACGATCACATCGTTCTTGGTTCCGACGAACTCCTTCAACTGTGCCAGCACCTTCAGGAACAGCCCGCGGAACTCGGCGGTACGGTGGTGAATGTCGGCTGCCGCCATGGCAAACTGCGCAGCGGGGAGCAGGGGCGTGGGGCCCGGCGTGTAGAGGCGAATCTTCCGAATCATGCCCCTAGTGTAACGGCCACGCATGCAACGAGACGGCTTCCACGCGTCACGCTTAGACTGGAAGCGGGCGAAAGAACGAGGTGAAACCATGGCAATTAGCGAGCAGATCGGCAAAGACATCATCACGGCCATGAAGGCAAAGGAGTCCCTTCGGCTGGAGACCCTGCGCATGGTCAAGTCCGCCATGAAGAACAAGGAAATTAACAAACGCGAATCCTTGACGGATGCGGAAGAAGTCCAGGTGCTGCAGATCATGGTGAAGCAGCGACGCGATGCCGCGGAGCAGTTTACCCAGGGCAACCGTCCGGAACTCGCCGAGAAAGAACAGGCCGAGATCAAGCTGCTGGAGATGTACCTGCCGCAGACCGCCTCTGACGAGGAAATCCGCACGGTGGTGCAGGCCGCAATCTCCCATCTGGCTGAGGCCGGTCCAAAGCCTGGTCCCAAGGACATGGGACCGGCAATGCGTGTGGTCCAGCAGCGCATTCTCGCAAGTGGTCTGCATGCCGACAACGCCACCGTTAGCAAACTGCTTAAGGAAGAACTGGCGAAGTAGAGCACCTGCCTTACGCTGTATGACTACCCATCTGCGTGAAGCTTGAGCATCATCTCGTTGGATTGTTCAAAGCCAAATTTCTCGTAAATCGGTCTGCCGAATTTAGAAGCATGCAGCGTGACTACCTTTGCTCCGCGCGCCTGACACTGCTCTACGCTGGCCTTGAGCAGGACCTTTGCGTAACCGCGGCCGCGGCTCCCGGGCGCGGTGTAGAAGTTCAGCAGGTAGGGCCGGACCGGTTCCACGTCCAACCAATGCGGTGGAAAGTCCGCGAAAAAGATACCTGCCGATGCCAGGCAGCGGCCATCTTCCTCGAGCAGCAGGCCGACATAGCGGCCGTCGGCAAGCCGCTCGCGCACCCATGGCTCGAAACGCTCACTCATTTGGCCGAGCGTTTCAGCGGAAGCAAGGGCGTTGTCTTCAAACATCGTGCTGCGATGTCGCGTAATCAGTGGCGCGTCGCCAGGGTTCGCCATTCGAATCTCGAACATGCATCAACATAACAGCCGCTACCATGGTGAGCGTGCCCGTTCGCAAAGCAGCTCCGGCAAAACTATCTTTGGACACTGGCCTGATTCCCGTGGGATCACGGGTGGCGGTAGCGGTTTCTGCAGGGGCGGATTCGACGGCGCTGCTGCTTGCACTGCATGAACAGGCGGCTACCCTCGGCATCGGCCTGTGCGCAGCGCATCTGCACCATGGCATCCGTGGCGAGGAGGCTGATGGCGACCGCAAGTTCCTCCGGGACCTGTGCGGCCGCCTGGGTCTTCCCCTGCACGAAGACCAGCAGGACGTTCCACAGAGCGCGGCAAGCGACGGCGAAACACTCGAAGAAGCCGCCCGCAACGCGCGATTGCGCTTCTTTGCCGGGCTGCTTGCGCGTGGCGTGGTGGATGTGGTGGTCACGGCGCACACCTCTGACGACCAGGCGGAAACGGTCATGATGAAGTTGCTGCGCGGTGCCTGGACTGAGGGTTTGGGCGGCATCGCGCCCACACTCTGGATTGACGCGAAAGGCTGCCCCGTATTGCAGTCGGCTGCAGTCGGCAGGGTCGCTCGGCCCTTGCTTGCCTCGACTCGCACCGATGTGCTTGCCTTTTTGGACTCACGTGGGCAGACCTGGCGTGAGGACTCCTCCAATGCGTCGGATGCCCATACCCGCAATCGGGTACGGCGCGACCTGATGCCGCTGCTGCGTGAGTTCAATCCAAAGCTTTCCGCTACCCTGGGGAACCTTGCCGGTATTGCACGCGACGAAGAAGCGCATTGGCAGAGTGAGATCGCCAGGCTTTATCAGCAACTGGCCGTTCCGGGTCGTCCGGTACGTGGCGGCGGGCGGGCTGTCAGCACCGCGCCGGAAACCGAAACCGTTGCCTTTGAGATCGAACGCCTGCGTGCACTGGATGCGGCCACGCGCCGCCGCCTGGTGCGTTTTGCCGCTTTCCGGCTTGGTGCAAGCCTCAATGCACAGGAGACCCTGCGCGTTTTGCTGCTTGCGGGCGTAGCGCCGCAAGGAACTCCAGCCGATTCCACAGTTCCAGGCAAACCCAACAGCAGAATTGACCTGCGGGAGGGTGTCCGGGCCGAGCGCAGCGTCCGGGAACTGCGTCTTTCGCGGACAGCCTGAACGGAAGACGGCGTATGTTGCAATATCCCACACCGGATTGCAAATTGGCACACAATCCGGGCGCGTGGCGGAGATAGAATCATCTGAATTGCAGGTGAGCGCCGAACGCTCAGATTGCGACCAAGTTCTTCAGGCCGCGTCTATATCAGTAGCAATCCAGCAAGCATCGCCAGGGGCTGAGGCCGCATGCGATCTGGGACGACGGCAGGTAGTCTTGCCGCTCCCGCGAAAGAAGGGGTAGCAACGTTGAACAGCACGGTAAAGACAGTCCTGATTTGGGTGCTCATGATCGGCTGCCTCGTATCATTCTGGCAGGTGGTAGCACGCTCGACGGGCGGCGGTCACGACTCCGCCATCAGTCTGACGCAGTTGCAGGACAATGCCGACAAGGGCCGCATCTCTGAAGTCACGGTCAACGGCACCGAGGTCACCGGCAAGTACAAGGATTCCAAGGAAACCTTCCACACCACAATTCCGAGCAACTATCCGGACCTTTACAAGAACCTGCACGACAAGGGTGTAAATGTCACCATCAAGGACTCGGCCAATAATTTCTGGCTGTCCGCGCTGGTTTCACTCACCCCGGTCCTGCTGATGGTCGGTCTCTTCCTGTTCCTGATGCGCCAGATGCAGTCCGGCGGCAACAAGGCGCTGTCGTTTGGCAAGAGCCGCGCGCGCCTGCTGAGCCTGCAGCAGAAGAAGGTCACGTTCAAGGACGTTGCCGGCGTTAACGAGGCCAAGGAGGAGCTCAAGGAAATCATCGAGTTCCTGCGTGAGGCGCAGAAGTTCCAGAAGCTCGGTGGACGCATTCCCAAGGGCGTGCTGCTCGTCGGACCTCCCGGAACTGGCAAGACCCTGCTTGCCCGCGCGGTTGCGGGTGAGGCGAACGTGCCATTCTTCTCCATCTCCGGTTCAGACTTTGTGGAGATGTTCGTCGGCGTCGGCGCATCGCGCGTTCGTGACCTGTTCGAACAGGGCAAGAAGAACGCTCCCTGCATCATCTTTATCGACGAAATCGACGCGGTCGGCCGTCACCGCGGTGCGGGCCTCGGCGGCGGACATGACGAACGGGAGCAGACACTGAACCAGCTTCTGGTGGAGATGGACGGCTTCGAGTCGAACGAAGGCGTCATCCTGATCGCCGCGACCAACCGTCCTGATGTGCTTGACCCTGCTCTCCTGCGCCCAGGCCGCTTCGATCGTCGCGTTATCGTCGACCGTCCTGACATTCGCGGCCGTGAAGAGGTCCTTCGCGTCCACGCCAAGAAGGTTCCCATGGCCGACGACGTGAACCTGAACATCCTCGCGCGTGGCACACCGGGTTTCTCCGGTGCGGATTTGGCGAACATGGTGAATGAGGCCGCACTGACCGCTGCCCGCTACAACCGCAAGGCTGTACATATGTACGACTTTGAGGTTGCCAAGGACAAGGTGCTGATGGGTGCGGAACGCAAGAGCATGCTGCTTACCGACGAGGAGAAGAAGGTGACGGCGTATCACGAGGCCGGCCACGTTCTTGTGGCGGCGATGCGCAGCCATTCCGATCCGCTGCACAAGGTCACCATCATTCCGCGTGGCATGGCGCTTGGCGTGACCATGCACCTGCCCCAAGAAGACAAGCACACCGTGACCCGGGATTATCTCGAGTCACAGCTTGCCATCTTCATGGGTGGCCGCTGTGCGGAAGAGATCTTCCTCAAGCAGATGACGACAGGTGCCGGCAACGACATCGAGCGTGCTACCGAACTGGCCCGTCGTATGGTGTGCGAGTACGGCATGTCGAAGATGGGGCCGATGACTTACGGCAAGAAGGAGGGTGGCGAGATCTTTCTGGGTCGTGAGATCCAGCAGCATCGCGACTTCTCCGACAACACCGCAGAGCAGATCGATGCCGAGGTCAAGAAGTTCGTCCACGACGGCTACACCTCGGCTTATTCGATCCTCGACGGCCACCACGACATCATGCACCGCATGAGCCAGTTGCTGCTGGAACGCGCGACCCTAGATGCCGAGGAGATCAAGCTGATCATCGAAGGCAAGGACCTGCCTCCCGCGCGTTCTCATTTGGCCCATGTCGAGCCGGGAGATAACGACACGCAGAAGGTGCTCAAGCCTGAATCTGGACGTTCTCCAGGATTTGGCGAAGGGCGTCCGTCCCCCGCATAAAATCAAGTAAGCAAGACAAGGGGGCAGCCTGAACAGGTTGCCCTCTTGTCTTGCTCAAGCATTCGGCTCATAACACAAGGCCGTGGGTTCGGAACAGAATAGCCTGGCCGCAAGACCAGGACGCGAAAGAAAGCAGTCGGGGGTTTGAAGGCCGGGGGTACTCGACAAACGACGCGAAGACGATAACCAGGACGCTATCAGGATGCTATGCGGTGGCAGTCGCCCGTGACATCAACTGCAGCAGTTCAGGATTCGGATTGAGACCACGAAGGAAGGAAAGCTCCAGCCGGATGGTCAGAATGGTGCTGCGTTCCTCGCGAGTCTTCATGAAGTGGCGGCAAGTGCACCGCTCCGTCAGCAGCAGATGGCTCTCGCGGGTCAGTTCGATCCCGCTGCTTACCAGCGCCCCATACATCTCAATTAGTGCACGGAACTGGAGTTCGATCCTAAGTTCCACGATTGATGCGGAGATCATGTGACGGTCGAGCACCCATCCACTGGCTTTGTCGATTGCGTCTGTCAGTGCCGGCATGACGCGATCGATGCTGTCATGGCTCAGGCTCTGCAGGTGCAGATCGGGCTGCTCCGGGGAGAATTCCTCGGGCGCGTCCATTCCGTTCCAGTCTTCAGGGAATCTCATCACTTTCTGCTTATCGGCGAACGGCCAGCCTTCTGCTGATTCCTGAGCGTCCGAAGGTGGTACGTTCAAGAACGTGAGTGTCAGACACGACGTGCCTCTTTTGGCGACGCTGGCGAGGGCTGTTTGATCCTGGGCATCGGCACGGACCTTATTGAGATAAGCCGGATTCGGAACTCGATGGAGCGGTTTGGCGACCGTTTTCTGGCGCGCGTGTACACGCCGGAAGAGATCACATACTGCCTACGCAAGCTGCGCAACAGCCACGAGAGCTTTGCCGCCCGGTTTGCAGCGAAGGAAGCCGCCGCAAAGGCGTTGGGCACGGGTATCGCACGCGGGGGCTCCTGGACGGAGATCGAAGTCCGGCGCCTGCCGGGCCAGCGGCCCACCATCCACTTTACCGGGCGTGCGCAGGAACGTGCCGCGGCGATGGGTGTGATTCGGACCCATTTGACTCTTTCCCATGGGCGCGAGCTGTCTACGGCTGTTGTTGTCCTCGAGTCCTGAGCCTGTCCCTGGAAAGTGGTTTCCGAAACCGAAACGCGCCCATTCGCATCACACATGTTGCAAACCCCACTGTGTTACACCACAGCGCCTGCTTAAGCGCCGACGAGAAGGAAGCTCTATGCCGAGTCAAAACGAAGTAAAGTGGTCGCAACTGAAGGTGGGCGTAATTGTTCTGGTTGCAGTTGTGCTTCTGGTTACCCTGCTCTTCCTGATGACCAGTTCTCAGGGTGGCGGTATTTTCTCCCACAAAATTACCGTGCGCAGCTACTTCGAGAACGCCGCGGGCGTTAAGGACGGCGCACCAGTCAATCTGCAGGGCGTGACCATCGGCACCGTGAAGAAGGTCCAGGTGGTACAGGAGCCGAGCCGCAAGCTGACGCCGATTGAAGTCACCATGCAGCTTGATACCAAGTATGGTGACGCTCTTCACAAAGATTCCAAGTCTGCCCTTTCCACGGTAGGCGTGCTCGGCGACACCGTCGTTGACATCAATTCTCAGACGGCAACGGGTCCGAAGCTCCAGAACGGTGATGAACTCAAGACGCTGGAGACACCCAACCTGCAGGACGTGGTGAAGGCGAGCCAGGGAACAATTGAAAGTTTGAACGTTACCTTGGCCAAGCTGGATCGCATTGTCGACAATATCTCCCAGGGTAAGGGCTCGATCGGGCAGATGATTTATGACGACACGCTTTACCGTCGGGCGAACGAAACGGTTGCAGAACTGCAGAAGCTTGAAGCCAACCTGAACAATGGCCACGGTACCATCGGTAAGCTGCTTACGGACGAGACGTTGTACAACCGGCTGAACACTTCCGTTGCACAGCTCAGCTCGATCATGGCAGACGTGAACGCCGGGAAAGGGTCTGCAGGCAAGCTGCTCAAAGATGACGCCCTTTACAACAACCTGAACGCCACGCTGCAACATGCCAACAGCATCATGGGCGATGTGGATGCCGGCAAGGGCGGTCTGGGTCTGCTCACGAAAGATCAGGCATTTGCCAACAAGCTGAATGACACGATCACACGCCTGAACAACATTATGACAGGCATCGATCAGGGGCAGGGCACTGCGGGTCTACTCGTGAAAGACCCTGCTCTCTACCACAATCTAGACAAGCTGGCCGTTGATTCGCAGAGCCTGGTGAACACAATTCGTTCCGACCCAAAGAAGTACCTGACGATCCACTTCAAGATTTTCTAAGGCTTCTGGACTTCTAAGTAGAGGAATGCCCCGGGGCAAAATTTCCCCGCGCATTGATTTTAAGATAAACATTTGTGAAACCCCCCACAAAAAAA
>CALMAP010000320.1 GCA_937859825.1 uncultured Terriglobus sp.
GCTACCAACAGGTGCTGACCGGCGCGTTCATCATGTAGCCATCGCTGTTCCGTGCGCGTTATGCTTTCGCACATGGAATTGATCGAGAAAAGGGCGACGGAGCAGCGAGCGGCGTTCGGCCTTTTTGAGGCCGACCTCCATACGGCAGAGCTTTGGAAGGCGGGGCGGCGCGTCAAACTCCAGGGCATCCCCTTTAAGGTCTTGAAAGCCTTGCTGGAGACCCCCGGACAGGTGGTCAGCCGTGAGCATCTCCACTCCAAGGTGTGGGGACCTGACGTCGTCGTTGACTTTGAGCATTCTCTCGCCAATGCGGTCAAGAAGCTCCGTGAAGCGCTGGGCGACAACGCCGACAATCCCGTCTTTGTAGAAACACTCTCCCGTCGCGGCTTTCGCTTCATTGCGCCGGTAAGTTTTGGATCCCAGTACGCTCCTTCGCTGGGCGGCGCAGCCATGCACGAGAGCGTCAAGATCCATGCTGATGTGTTCGAACGCTTCGCAAGCCCAGCTTCCACGCCGTCTCTCACGCCGGTCGAGGTGCAGCCAGCCGTAGCCGAGCCGCGGCGAGAAACTCCTGCGCCGCAGCAGCCTGCTACGGTGCACCCTACGGGGATTAGGTGGCAAAGGCCTCTGGCCTACGTAACAGCAACCGCACTCGCCGGACTGGTAGCCATCTCCGGGTTTTACCTGGGCATTACGCGCCGACCGGTGCGCGAATCGCCACGCATCTCGCAAATTACGCAGGACGGCACCATCTACTCGCCCAAGGTCCTGTTACTGGGAACACTGTCGGCCCTCGCGACGGATGGGTCTCACGTCTTTTCTCCATCGAATGATCATGGGCGTGTTGCCCTCTCTCAGATTTCGCTGGCGACCGGCGCGAGTCAGACAGTTCCGGTTCCAAACGAGATCGGCGTCCCCGAAATCGAGGATGTCTCCCCGGACCGCACCCAGCTACTGCTGCGAAGCCATCTCGCCTCTGCCTCGCAGCAGCCGCTCTGGATTGTCCCCATTGACGGCGGTTCCGCCTTCCGGGTCTCCGATGTGCTGGCGCAGGCAGCAGGCTGGATGCCGGACGGGCGCGGGATCGTATACACCTCCGGCAATCAGATCTCCGTGGTTTCGCTTGATTCAGGGCGGTCAACGACGCTTGCTACCGTTTCCGGACGTGCATTCTGGCCGCGCTGGTCTCCAAACGGAAAGGTGCTGCGCTTTACCTTGATTGATGTCGTCCACCACACGTCAAGCCTGTGGGAGCTCTCGCCGGGCGGCGCACCACACCCCGTTTTGAGTGGATGGAGGCAGGCAGGCCTGACATGCTGCGGAACGTGGACCGCCGACGGGCAGCATTATGTCTTTGAGGCGACGTCGGAAGGCAACACGGATCTGTGGCAGCTTGAAGGCGCCGACAGGGAACCCGTGCGGGTCACAAATGGCCCGCTGGCCTTCAAAGCTCCGCTTGCCGCGCGCGCGGGCGGCGGCATCGTGTTTGTCGGCCAGGACATCCACTCGCGGCTCGACCAGTACGACGCTGCGGCGAAGCAATACGTGCCGGTTCGCGGCCTGCTCTCTGCGGCAAATCATGTCAGCTACTCGCGAGACGGACAGTGGGTGACGTGGATGGACGACCAGAGCCGTCTCTGGAGAGGAAAGACTGACGGCTCCGAACGGGTGCTGCTGACGCCGCCGACCATGCAGGTCTTTGCAGCCAGCTGGTCTCCCGACAACACGGCGATCGCTTTTATGGGCCGCAGTCCGGGTAATCCCTGGCAAATCTATCTGGTCCGCAGCGTCGGCGGCGCTCCCGAAGCCCTGATTCAGGAGGACCGTAATTTGGGGGATCCAAACTTCTCGGCAGACGGCAAGACTCTCGTCTTCGGTACTGTGCCGGAGCTGATGAATCAGAGTGAGTCTTCCAGCTACCTGGGCTTTCTTTCCATGGCGACGCGGAAGGTGACCCGGGTGCCGCATAGCGACGGGCTATATAGCCCGAAGTGGTCTCCCGACGGGAAATACATCGCCGCGCTTACCTCGTCGCAGAAACACCTGGTCGTTTACGATACGCAGCTTGGAACTTGGCAGCAGCTGTCGGCCGTTCCAGCAGATCATCCGACGTGGTCCCGGGACGGACAGAGCATCTTCTTCCGTGCTTTTACAATGGATCAGAAGCCAATTTGCCGGATAGGCCTACAGAATAAAAAGATCACTGAGGTTGCCGACCTCCGCAACTTCGCCGCAGGCAGCATCATGCTCGCGGAGTTTGCAGGTTTAACGCCAGAGGACCTGCCCTTGATGCACACCGAGATCTCAAGCGGCAACCTTTACACCATGGATCTTTCGGTGTCGCACTAAGCCAGCCTTAACGAGGCTTCGAGTAGATGCCCTCTTTCTCTGCTCAGCCCAAAAAGCAGGAGAGCTTAAAACAGATGCTGTTGTAAGTTCTACATTCTCGACGAGATGATGGGTTATAGGCAGTTTAGGAAAAGAACGGCACCTGAGGATTGTGCTCGTCGCCTTCAGCGCACGATGCTTGCGCCATGTTTCCCTCAGTTGCACGTTTTGCAGACCGCCTTGGTCTTCAGATTGATCCGCCAACAGGTTCCTTTACAAATCGATCAAGGCTTCTCCTTGTAAGTAGATGCTTCTTTCTGCTGATGTGCTTCTGCGACGGCCTGCGGCTTGCAGCACAGGCTGATCCGCCGGACGCTGCCCACAATGACTACATGTTTGCGGCCGCGCCCTCGGCACGATCCTCCATTGATTACGACGCCCGCGGTTTTCTCGTGAACGGCAAGCGCACGTTCCTGGTGTCGGCCGGGCTGGAATATGCCCGCATGCCGCGCGGTGAATGGGCGGACCGGCTCCTTCGCTTAAAGCGAGCAGGCTTCAACGCCGTCGAGTTTTATACCTTTTGGGACTTTCATGAGCCGCACGAGAGCCAGTTCGACTTCTCAGGCGACCATGACTTGAACGCTTTTCTGCAACTCGTAAAGAGCATGGACATGTACGCGATTGCGCGGGTGGGCCCCTATTCCTGCGCGGAATGGAGCCTCGGCGGGTATCCCATCTGGCTCCGCTTTAAGCCGGGGGTCGTTTTGCGGACTGAGAATCAGCCGTTCCTCCAAGCTGTCGACCGGTTCTGGGATCGTCTGCTGCCCATCATTGCGGCGAACCAGATTCACCGCGGCGGTTCAGTGGTACTGGTTCAGCTTGAGAATGAACATCCGTCCGCCGCGGGCACCGGCTTGCCGAACCCCTACTTCACGCATCTGCGCGAGCAGGCGCTTAAGCACAGCATCGAGGTCCCTTACTTCTTCAGTGGCATGCATCATGGCAGCGACCCTGCAGGCGACGCTGTTTCGCTGGACAACGCCGCCCGCCCAAACCCATGGATCACCACGGAATACTGGAGCGTGTGGTTCAACCAGTACGGCTCGCGCCAGGCGGACGCGGCCACCTACCGCCGCCGCACCTGGAAGATCATCGCGCATGGCGGCAATGCCTACAACGTGTACATGGCCTTTGGCGGGTCGAACTTCGACTTCAGTAACAACAACGAAGACGCGGCAAGCTATGACTACGGCTCACCGGTAGGCCAGGGTGGCGATCTGCGCCCCACTTATTACGAGTTCAAAAAGGCGAACTACTTCGCCCAGTCCTTTAGCGACCTGCTGGAGAACAGCGAGGACAGCAGTGCACACTGGGCGACCGCCGTGAACAATCCCGGTGTGCGCATCTCTGCCAGAAAAGGCCCGGCTGGCGAAATCGTCTTCATTGACGCGCCACCGCCACGCGTGAAGAAGGTCGCGAGTCCCGATCCCAACAATCCCACCTTTGAAGCTGTGACTGATACGGTCGACACGAACAAGGTCGTGACAACGACCTTTGTAGCACCGGGCGTTCGCTTCGATCTATCGCTGCAACAGGGCGAGATCCTGCCGCTGGTACACGGCGTCTCCATTGCGCCCGGAGTAACGCTGGATTGGAGTGCGGCCCGCATTCTGGGTATCGCCCGCGACGGCCACACCACCACCCTTGCGGTGTACGGGGATGCCGGCTGGCGAGACACACTCATCTTTACCGGCTCCGCCCTCACAACGGACGATGGCAGCGCACCCCGGCAAACCCTCACCCTTGGCGAACCCTATGCGCCCGAAGCACCGGTTGTCCGGCAGTTTCACTGTGGCACCGAAACCGTACGTGTTCTGCTGCTCACCCGGGAGCAGGCCGATCGCACGTGGTTCGACGGGAAGCAAGGACAGGAACTCGTCCTGCAGGGTCCAGCCTACTTGGCCGAGGTAGCGCACCCCGGACAGACGCTCACCGCCGAGACCGAAGCACCTTACGGCGAGGCCACATCTGCATCTGCCGGCACCGTTATGGTTTATGGCGAAGGCAATCCACTCTCTCTGAACGCCACGGCAGCCCCGAGTCTTCCGCAGACCGCTCTTGCACTTAGCGCTTGGCAGATGCGCTCCGGCTCGGCGGCTGCGCCGGGCTTTGTCGACGCGGCCTGGACGAAAACGCCTGACCCGGTGGAACTGGGTGCGGAGGGCGACCTGTCTTCTTATGCCTGGTATCGCAGCTCCGTTTCGGTGCCCAAAGCCGGCGATTACCTGTTCACACCCGTCGCCGGCGGAGATCATGCCAAGCTCTACGTCGACGGCAACTTCATCACGGAGGGCGCCTTCAGCGCACGGCCGTTGCCGGTGACCCTGACCGCAGGTTCGCACAGCGTGGCGGTGTTTGCATCGCACTACGGCCGGCAAAAAATGTTTGCTTACCTGGGCGGCTTCGCGGATCACGATCCAAAGGGCCTCACGGGGCCGGTGGTGTTGCGGCAGGGCACCACCCGTGAGTTAAGCGGCTGGCGCTGGCACAACGTTCGCGCGGGCGAGAGCGCCACGGTACCACCGCCCGACAGCGCCGGCTGGCTGCCCTACCGAATCGGCCTGCCACGCGGCAAGCGCACCCCGGAAAATGGCGGAGCGGCCTGGTTCCTGGCAGACCTGCCCGACTCCGCGCAGTCCTATGACAGGCGTGTCCTGCGCTTTACCAGCGTGGACGAAAGCGCGACCATATACGTCAGCGGCAAAGAGCTTGGCTCGTTTCGCGGTCGAGATCAGGCCTTCAGTGTGGAGGTGCCCAGCTACCTGACCGGGCCCTTGCAGGTACAAGTGCTGGTCCGCGGTGCAGGCCGGCCGCATAACATCACGGGGCCCGTCTTTCTGGAGCAGACGATCGGCAACCTGCTGATCAAGGGATGGCGAAGCCACGGCGGACCGGAGACCGTTGCGGCAGCAATCTCCGCAGAAGCGGAGTGGACGCAGGGAACGGCGCAGGCAAACTTCCCCGTTTTTCATCGCTCGACCTTCTCGGTGGGTCCTGAGATCTTGCAGCAAACGGGTGTGACCTGGCGCATCAGCACAGCGGGCCTGGGCCATGGCTCCGTCTGGTTGAACGGTCACAACCTTGGCCGCTACCCGGAGAAGGTGGCCGTGGACGGCGAACTGCTGCCGCACGCCTGGTTGGTAGCGGGCGTCAATCAAATCGTCGTCTTCGATGAGGACGGTCGTAACCCCGGCAAGGTTCGCATCTACGCGGAAGCGGGTGCGAGCCGAAGTGTGATCGCTTACCGAGTCATGGGAACTCATACAAACACGATGGCGGCGCAGCCCGACCGCCATGATGCGGATGACGCAAGAGGATCGGAGTAGGTAGATGAGCCGAGTGGCAGAGACAGTCTCAGGCAAGACCGTGCTGGTAACCGGCGCAAGCGCAGGCATTGGCTGGGCAGCGTGTGTTGCATTTGCGCGGCTCGGCGCAAAGGTCGTCGCCACAGCACGGCGTGAAGACAAGCTGCAAGCCCTGCGCGACTATATTCGCGCCGAGAGTGGATCGGTCTTCTGTTGTACCGGCGATGCCACGCAGGAGGACACGGCGAAGCAATGCATTCTGGAAGCCACAGAACGCTTCGGCTGCCTGGACATCCTGATTAACAATGCAGGCGCGGGCAATTACAAGAACCTCGTCGACACCAGCGCTGAGGAATACGACGCGTTGATGAACGCCAACATGCGTTCCAGCTTTCTGTTCACCCGGCATGCGGTGCCGGTGATGATCCAGCAAAAGGCTGGGCAGGTTCTGTTTGTCTCCTCCGTTGCAGGATTGGCAGGGTACGCCGGGGAAGCTGTGTACTGTGCGACCAAGTTCGCGCAGGTGGGCTTTGCGCAGGCGCTCGACGCCGAGCTGCGGAAGCACGGCATCAAGGTGGGCACCATCTGCCCGGGTGGCGTGAAAACGGAGTTCGCGCTCGGCAAAGGCCGCACGGAAGAGAGTATTCGCGCCTCACATATGATGGAAGCGGAGGAGGTTGCCGATGCGATCGTCTTCGCCTGCACGCAACCCGCAAACGCGCGCATCCTGCAGATGACGGTGCGGCACATGGGCGAGCCGGGCCGCTGACGCGTTGAGGCATGGGCAAGTCCGACTGGGAGCCTCTTGCTTACGGGAGCGCGTTGTTTGGGCGCGTCGCATAAGTCTGTAATTCCCCCCGGTCCTTCCCTTCAGGCATAAGGAAGGCGTTGTCGAAACCGAAATGATCGCTGTCGGCACACTGATGATCTGATCCTTTAGGATCAGCTCTACGGATGGATGTCGTGTCGTAGCTCCACAATCCGTGTTACCGGTGCACGGGCAAGTCGAGGAAGTTTCGCTTCTGTGAGCAAAATTCTCAACGTCGATCAGGTTATCAGCGGAAGCGTTCGTAAAGAGCCGTCTCGCATTCGTGTGGCAATTACGGGCGTGCATCCCTCTCGGCTCGAGACCTGGTCGCAGAGATTCGATTTAGTGACGAAGGAAGATGATCTGCTGCAAATAGAGGAACAGACCGAGTCGGCAATCATGGCCCGCATGGCCCGCAAGAGTCTGTATTGCGTCACATGAAGGTGAGAGTTCCCTCTGTTTGCCTCTCAACATTCCGGAGCTGCTGAGCGCTGAGGCGTTCTAGACCAAGGAACCTCTTCATCTCTGCGGAATGCGCTAAGGCAGTCTGAGAACCTCGCGACCCGGCAGCCTGAATCACCGCGTGTCCTTTGCGGCATCACGCATTGTCATTACGCGTTGGCGCTACTCGGAGAGGCAGTCCAACCAGCGCAGGTTGGAGGCAGCAGAGCGAGCCGCCACAAAAGCGGTTCAACTAGATGTTAAATGGGTGAGTCTCATGCCGCGCTAGCTTGCGTGCATTTCATAAAGCACGATCCGCAGAGTGCAGAAGCAGCATTTCGCCTCATCCAGCGCCGCAATGTCTCCCGGCCCACATGGATCGAGTGAGGCTTCTGTTGCCAAGGTCGGATCGCAGTCGGCGTAATGGGTCTTGACCAGTTCGACGGCGAACTTCCGGACGCCTGGGTTATGGCTCCGGTTCGACGTGCGCCCCGGGCTTTGTGCACCAGCCCGAACCCTCCGTTCTCCTGGTACCGGGCCAGCAGCCGGTACGCTTGCGTTCGCTGATGTCCAACACAGAAGCCGCAGCAGTCACGGTCCGCCTGCCGGACTGCACCTCGTTCAGAACTTCTACACGCCGAACTTCGCGCTCGCTCATCCTCGTCCACGCCATCCTTAGAACCTGACACCTCTAATGGGCGGGAACATGACATTTCTAACGAGCGCCTACAAGCGAACTGTACAGAAGATAACTTATCGGACGTGCTAGAACACACTCGCGATGGCCGCGCTTGCACCCGCCTAGTAGGTTGGTTGGTTGATTATGCTTTACGGCCACGGAATCGCAAAGCCTCGGTTGGCAATGCCCGGGAGCGTTACTGGTAGGGATGCCTTATTGTGTACTTCTCCAAACAGCGCTTTGACTGCGCTTGTTTCAGCCGTGGTTACGAGCGAATAGGTGCAGACGTAGTTCTGGATGTTAGGAAAGTCGTCGATCAGATAAGGGCTGCCTAGCGAGACCACGATTGTCTTCTGAGGATTCACAGCCAGCACCTGTCCAAGGAATTGTGCTCCCGGCCCAGCAAAGCCTACGGCAGTGACCGTTTGGCCATTGTGGCTCACCTGTCTCGGTGCGGTGTGTGTGACGTAGGCGGCAAGGACGATGCTGTCAGCGCTCTTCAGTAGAGGCAGCAGTTCAAACGGGTTCACATCGGAGTCGATCTGATCGTTGTAGTAATGAACAGCTTGGCTTGGGGATTGCGTGCTCGAAATTCCTGATCGAACGTTTTACCCAGGCGGCTCTCTTTCGTTTGCGGGAAGTGGCATCCGCTGGAATTATTGGGGCCAACTGCTTGAGCGGCGACCCGGAGCTTTCGGCTAGGAGTGACGGTTAGCACTGGTCGCTGATGTGCGTGTAGACGGGTTGCGTATCATGCCCAATAGTTTAGGGGAACTATTCGCCTGTACTTTAAAGCTACTACAACCTGCGCAGAACATTATTTTTTGAGCAAGCCTAAGAGACACACATCACTTGACGAAGATGATATTCAGAACGACCGCTAACAAGGTCAGGAACAGCAACGGGAAGAAATATTTCCCTCTCGGCGGAATTGCGCAGCATGACGGTCTTTCGGAGCAGACATTTCACTACTCATGCGGAACTTTGGAAGGGTCGTCGGAGACATAGAAGATCGGACCTTTCGCCCGGTGTTCGATGACCTCGGGTACACCGTTCACTTTGACCAAAACGAACCCAGGATATTCAGCGACGCCGTTGATAGGCTTGTCATTCCCACTGACCTGTTCCACAACATCTCCGTTCCTGTTCTTTAGGATAAACTTCGCATTCGCTCCGAACGGATTTGAGTAGTAGTTGAGGGTCAGTGAAACGTCTTGCCTCTTGAGGTTTGGCGGGAGCTTTATAAAAACTGGAAGCCTCGATTCGTCCGCTAGCTGAAAGCTCGATTCGAGGCAGCCGGTCAGCAAACAGCACACGCAGATAGAGACAGCAGCAAAGAGGAGTCGACTTTTCAAGTTGTCACTTCCTAAACACAGCCTAGTTTGTCGAATTCTGAGTCCATCTAGCTTTACTCTTGTGCAAGCTACGGTATATAGATCGGAGGAAGGGCGTTATTAATGCAGCTAGCTGCCTTAAGATTGCAGCTGTTACATGCTCCCCATGGCAGCGGGTTTGGAATCCACGATGTGGCGTTGCACCCATGTGCTGCATAACAGTCGTCGTGGGCTTGACAGCACGTCAAATGAGCGGGTTGGAATTCATCGGGCCTCTAAGAGGACCGGTGGAACACTCGTTATCTTGTCGCTGCGGTGTAAGCGGAAGGAGATTCCCGTTGAACGGCCAATGATCAAAATGCTCGGCTTCTTCCCGTCCCCCGGCTTTGCCGCGATGCCGTTGTTTGGGGCAGGCGGCTGATAAATTCGCGACGTTTGTGGAGGTGCCGGAGGAGGTGGCGGTGGCGGAACCTGGGGTGGCTTGGTTCCGCATCCATACTCCTGACAGTACCAGGGATTGTTGTCGTAATCGTCTCCGCCGTTGTCGTACCAAGTGCAATACCAAGATGATTGGGACTGCCCCGTTCCGTCGGATGTGCAAGCCCACTCCAGCCCGGTAGGGT
>CALMAP010000321.1:0-1384 GCA_937859825.1 uncultured Terriglobus sp.
CCTTTACTGACCCGCGAGCGCGGTACGCGGACGCGACACGACCAAGTTCGGCACCGCTGTGCCCCCGGTCGAAACGCTCGGCAGATTGGGTGTGATCTGCCGCGTGTCCGTCAGAGAACTTACGGTGATGAAGTGCAGCTTGTTGTCACCCGACGTACCGGCAAAGAAGAAGCGGTTGTCACTGGAAACCGCTCCCGCCACGGCCGCAGTCGCACCAGACGCAAGCGTAACGGAGCTCACGGTTCCCGCTCCCGATGCAGAAGGGCGATAAGCAGAAAGAAGCGCTCCCGTTGCGGATGCGCCAGTTGCCGGGGTGTTGGTAATAAAGGCAATCGACGAGTCAGACGCCGGGTAGATGCCTGTAACCGTGCCAGCAAGCAGACCCGTCAGCACAGCCGTATTCACAGTGGTGGTAAACGCGGGTGTGGTGCCGTTCAAGGGGCACTGTTGTGTCGGCAGGCCGGTTCCGCCACCGAGCAGCAGATCGTTCACGATAGGCGTTCCGTTTGCCCCAGCGAGGCGCACATCAAGCAGGTGCTTGCCATCGTTCGTTGCAGCCAAGCGGTCGATCACGGCAGCTGAAACCGTAGTGTTTGAGGCCTGCGGGTAAAAGTCGGTGACTGCCGTGGTGGTATTTGGACAGTAAGAGCGGCCATTCACAGCGGTGCTGGTTCCGATGAAGCCGCCAACGGCAGGGATTGCGGAGACAACATCATTCAGCGTTCCGTTTGCAGAAAGATCGTAGCTGTGCCAGCTTGTGGTGGTGTTGTAAACCAGCAGCCGGTTGTCTAAGGTGAGAACGTAGGCCGTGGTGCCATCGGGCGTGTAGGCCGCGCGTGTTCCCAGTCCACGGAAGGAGCTGACGACCGCACTGCTGGCAGGCTGGTAGATATAGATCAGCTTGCGCGCGGGGTCGGTAACAACCACATTGGCACTATCTGGGGAGGCGGCAAGCACCGGGCCCTGAATGGTGACGTCTGTCCTCGTCACGCTGTTCGTGCCTGTCGCGTACGTCATGAAAGCGCTGCTCGATCCAAGGAAGATGCTGGAGCCGTCCTGCGTAAGCACCATGGAGTTCGGCTGGTAGGGCAGCTTGGTTGGAGCAGGCACGCTGTTCGTTGTCAAGTCGAGTGGCAGCAGGTAGAGCGAATCCGTGCTGGCCGTCCAGATGAGCGAACTACTCGTGCCGGGAGCGTTGACCACCAGGGTGTTCGAGGCTACGGGTTTGCCGTTCCCTGAGGGCGTTCCGTCAGGGTAGCGGCCAATTTGCGCCAGAGGTGCGGGATTGCACGTTGGCGGCAGGCAGAATGCATTGATAGCGGCGCCACCGGCAAATGTCGGCGTGATGCCAACGCCCGAAACAGGCGTGGACACCGGCGCAGTG
>CALMAP010000321.1:1394-4165 GCA_937859825.1 uncultured Terriglobus sp.
ATGTACGTTAGGTTCAGGCCGGTGATGGCCACGTTCTTCGTGTCGAGCACAGTGGCCGTAAGGGCTTCCGTGTTGTTCACATTGACGCTCACATTGCCGTTGGAGGCATTGGGCGTGTTGATCGTGATGGACTTCGGCGGGCAGACTGCGACGAATCCAGCGTTCGACGTGGTGGAGCCGGCTGCAGGCCCAAGCGTCGCCGTTACCACCGTGGATCCGGGAGCTGTCGCGGTGAAAATGCCGCGATTGTTCGTGTCGAAGGTGCCAATCGTCGCGGTAAGCGGCGAGTAGGTGGCAAAACCAGCTGTGTAGGTGATGTTATTTGGATCAGGCCGCACCGAAGATGGTGGCCCTTTGTAAAAGCGCGTCACAAGCTGGGCGGACTGGCCAAAGGAGAGGCAGTCATCCGGGGTGTAGGGTGTAACCGCGGTGAAATTGCCTAAGGCTGACACATACTGGGAGCAATTCGTCGCCGGATCGTTCACGCAGTCGGTCGAGGCGGCACCTATCTCAATATCTGTAATGACTGGGTGCACATAGATCAATACCTTGTTGCTGCTGGCGCCGTTGCCGGATGCCTGCACCTGAATCACGCCCGAGTTCCCTGTGGGTATGCAGGTGCTGTAGTCCGGAATACCCCCGCTGCTGTTGCGGTTCCAGGCACCAGCGCAGATGTTTCCGTTGGACGGATTGATGTCCAGCACGTTCTTCGGCGAAGAAGGATCGACCGCATACTGATAGCTGGTTACGCTAACCGAACTGCCGCGGCAATCGGTTGCCGTGGGCGTGGTGAGCGTGGTGCTCTGCGCAAAGTTCAGCGTAATGCCGCCGACGTCCGGTAGCAGGCGGATGTTCTGGGCCTGGCCGATAATGGGGCCGCTGGAGCCGCTGCAGTAGGTACCGACGGCAGTGCTGCTGCCGCCGCACCCGGAAAGACTGATGCCGCAGGGTACAGCGAAACAAAGAAAAATCACAAACGAAAAAACGCGATGCAAGAAAATCCTCCCCGCAGCGGGAACAGGTACACCGGATGCGGTCTGTTCGTGGTCTGTGTGTGGGACGAGACCAGGCCAGAAAAGTCTGATCTTCAGTGTAGTGGGCAAGGGTGCGGGGTACAAGCCGGATGGCCGGAGTTGAATCCTGCTCATGCCGGGAGTACACTCTGTCGTGTTAGCAAAGTTACCGCCTGCAGATCAAACGGGTGGTCGACTGGGTGGGCGAGAGCCCGCCTTTTCTTTGCGCCAAATTTGGGGAAAGCGGCACTGACGAAAAAGATGGCAGTCTCTCTGGATGCAATCCGATCGCTCGCGGAACGGATCGCGATGCGCCACGGACTCGAAGTAGTGGAGGTGGAATTTACCGGTGCCGGTAAGGCACGGGCACTACGAATCTTTGTAGAAAAAGACGCCGCAGGCCGTGAGGCGCTGAAAAAGCATGCCCTTGAAGACTCGGCGGGACTGCCGAGCGGCGTTCCGGTGGAAGCGTTAAGCGGCGTGACACACGAGGACTGTGCCACCTTTGCTCAGGACTTTGGTACGGTGCTGGACGTGGAAGACCTGATTCCCGGAAGTGCGGAGTACACGCTGGAAGTTTCCTCTCCTGGAATCGAACGCAATCTTTACCGGCCTGCCGACTATCAGCGCTTTTCCGGATTTCTGGTCGAGGTGAAAACATTTCAACCAATCAACGGTCTGAAGAAGCTGACGGGACGCATGACCACGAGTGGCGAGACGATCACGCTGGACCTTTCCGCCGTAAAGGCGAAGGGACGCAAGAAGCAGGGTGCCGAAGCCGCGCCCGAGACCGTGACGATCCCCATCACAGAAATTGAATGGGCACACCTCGTCGCAGAGATTTAGCCCAGGCATTTTGCCTGAACACAGGATTAGAGAGACCAAGCAGGAGTTCGAAAGATGGCAAGCGCACTGTACCAGGCAATTGAAACCATGAGCCGCGACAAAGGCATTGATCCGGAGATCGTGGTCGGTGCCGTGGAAGACGCGATCGCACTGGCGACGCGCAAGTACTACAAGACTGCGACCAACATGCGTGGCGAATTGGATAAAGAAACGGGCGAGATTCGCGCCTACGAGTACAAGACCGTAGTGGAGCCGACAGAGGAAGAGCCACTTGATGTGGACAACCAGCTCACGCTCGAAGAGGCGCGCGAGCTTGCCGGCGAAGTGGAGGTCGGTTCGGAACTTCGCTTCTACAAGGACACCACGCCGCTGGGGCGCATCGCTGCACAGATGGCCAAGCAGGTCATCTTCCAGAAGGTGCGCGAGGCTGAGCGCGACACGGTTTTTAACGAATACGCGCACCGCGTGGGCGAAATTCTGAACGCCACGGTCAAGCGTGTCGAGCCGATGGACGTGATCTTCGACCTGGGCAAAGCCGAGGCACGCATGCCAAAGCGGGAGCAGAGCCGGTTGGAGCAGTTCAGTGTGGGTGAGCGTATTCGCGTTGCCCTGCTTCGCGTGGATCGCGCAGCCAAGGGTCCTCAGGTAATTGTGAGCCGGGCCGCGCCCTCGCTGGTACAGACGCTGTTTCAGAGTGAAGTGCCCGAAATCTATGATGGCACTGTCGCCATCCGGGCCATCGCGCGTGAAGCTGGTGAGCGCACCAAGATCGCCGTCGTCTCCCGCGACAAGGACGTCGACCCGGTGGGTGCCTGCGTCGGCATGAAGGGCATGCGCGTGCAGTCGATCATTCGCGAACTTCGCGGTGAAAAGCTCGACATCATCGAGTACTCCGAAGAGATCACCCCCTTT
>CALMAP010000322.1 GCA_937859825.1 uncultured Terriglobus sp.
TTACGCATGCCACACACTCTTGAAAGGGCCTCACATTCTCAAAGGTTTTAAGGACTTCATCCTGCGTGGCAACGTGGTTGACCTGGCTGTTGCCGTGATCATTGGCGCAGCGTTCGCCGCCATCACAGCTTCGCTGACGGCTGACGTAATCACACCATTTATTGCGGCGCTTGTCGGTACTCCGGATTTCTCAAGCCTGGGGGTCCACATGCCCGGGCTGCATACCGTTGTGCCGCCGAATCCGGTCCCCGCCAACTACGTGCCCCCCGGCGAGATCCACATCGGCAAGCTCTTGAACACCTTGATTAACTTTCTCATCAATGCTGCAGCGATCTATTTCATGATCGTGCTACCCATGAAGTACTTCATGGCCAGGCTTGAGAAGCCGGAGATCGCCGCTGCTCCGGCCACAAAGGTATGCCCACAGTGCCTGAGTGATATCCCGCTTGCCGCGACACGCTGCAAGTTCTGCACGGAACCTGTGCCCGCTGTTTAGCAGCATGAGCCAATTGCAAGAAAGCCGCGCCAGAGAGCGCGGCTTTCTTGTGCAGATTTGCGGAAATTAGCGGATCGCCATCTGCTCAGTCATGATCTGCGTCAAGTCCGGCTTGCGCAGACCGTGAACTTCTTCGTTGTACTTATCCACCTTGCTGGACCAGTTCATGGAGCAGAACTTCGGCCCGCACATGGAGCAGAAGGCAGCTTCCGTGTAATAGTCGTCGGGCAGGGTTTCGTCGTGCATCCCACGGGCGGTCTCGGGGTCGAGTGAGAGGGCGAACTGCTTATCCCAGTCAAAGGTGTAGCGGGCGTGTGAGATGGCATCGTCGCGATCACGCGCACCAGGCCGGTGGCGCGCCACGTCCGCCGCGTGTGCTGCAATCTTGTAGGCGATGATGCCGTCCTTTACGTCTTTCTCGTTCGGCAGGCCAAGGTGTTCTTTCGGCGTTACATAGCAGAGCATCGCCGCGCCGTGCCAGCCGATCATTGCCGCGCCAATGGCTGAGGTGATGTGGTCATAACCTGGAGCGATGTCGGTCACAAGCGGCCCAAGAACGTAGAACGGGGCACCATCGCAGAGCTCGACTTCCTTGTCGACCTGCTCCTTGATCTTGTCCATCGGCACGTGGCCCGGACCCTCGATCATCACCTGCACGTCGCTCTTCCATGCCTCGCGCGTGAGTTCGCCAAGCGTCTTCAACTCGGCGAATTGCGCCTCGTCGCTGGCATCCGCAAGGCAGCCGGGACGAAGACCGTCGCCAAGGGAGTAGCTCACGTCGTACTTGGCCATCACCTTGGTGATGCGGTCGAAGTTCTCATAGAGGAAATTCTGCTTGTGGTTGGCGGTCATCCACTGCGCCAGGATTGCGCCGCCCCGGCTCACGATACCGGTAATGCGCTTGGACACCATGGGCACGTACTGGATGAGCACGCCGGCATGGATGGTGAAGTAGTCCACACCCTGCTGCGCCTGCTCTTCAATGACTTCGAGGTACAGGTCGATATTCAGATCTTCGACTCGCTTCACGCGCGAGAGCGCCTCGTACAGAGGCACGGTACCGATCGGCACTGGCGAGTGGCGCAGAATCGCCTCACGAATCATCGGGATGTCGCCACCGGTGGAGAGGTCCATCACCGTATCCGCGCCGTAATGCACAGCGGTGTGCAGCTTGCGCAGTTCCTCGTCCACGTTGCTGGTAATGGCGGAATTGCCGATGTTTGCATTGATCTTGCAGAGCGAACCCACGCCGCTGGCCATCGGCTCCCGCGCAGGATGGCCGATGTTTGCCGGAATGATCATGGTGCCTTTGGCAATCTCGTCGCGGACAAACTCCGGGGAGAGCTTCTCCTTGTGCGCGACATAGGCCATCTCTTCCGTCACCATGCCTTTGCGGGCAAAGTGCATCTGGCTCATGTTGGTGTCGCCGGTGCGCGCGGCCTCTTCGCGGCGCTTCACAATCCATTCCGCACGCGGCGCAGGCACGGCATAGTTGTTCCCGGCGGAGTGGCCGTTCATGCCGTTACCATTTGCATGACCGTTGCCGTTCGCTCCGTTGCCGTTTGTGCCTGAAAAAATGCTCATGCGTGACAGATCTCCTCATTGGCCGGCATATGCTGGCTGCAATAGGGCGAGTATACGCCGCAACGGACCTCCTCCCATGGATGGAAGCCGCGGCCATGGCGTGCCTGTTAACCTGATTTTGTATGCAGGCCAAGGGTTCCGCGCTGAAGATTACGGTGGCCACCATCCTGATTGTGGGGACGGTCCTGTATCTCGCCATCAGCGGCGCAAAAGACTCAAAGAGCTACTACGTGACCATCGGCGAGATGCAGAACATGGGCCAGAAGGCCTACACGCGCAACCTGCGCGTGGCTGGAAACGTCAAGCCCGGATCAATCCACCGTGTGGGGACGCACGCGCAGTTTGTCCTGCTGGAGCTTGGCCACGAGCTGCCTGTGCAGTACGCAGGCACCGAGCCGCCGCCCGATACCTTCAAGGATGACGCCCAGGCCCTCGCAATGGGCCACCTTGGCCGCGATGGCGTCTTCCAGGCGAACCAGCTGCAGGCCAAGTGCGCCAGCAAGTACGCACCTGTGCAGCCCGGACAGAAGAAGGCGCTGGTCGCGCCCACTGCGTCTCTCGTTCGCTGACTCCACGGCGGCTGCCCTTGCCGAAACGGGATAACATGACAGCGATGCAAGCCTCGGCGGAAGCGACAGCCGTGTCCCGGCTCTACGGAGAATTTGCCGCGCTGCGCCGAGCCTCCTGCAGCTTTTCCGTGGGTGGATTTCACGTACTTGTGGGAGAGAATGGCGCAGGCAAATCGACCCTGCTGCGCGTCTTCGCAGGTCTGGTTACGCCGAGCTCAGGAACTGTTCGCGTTCTTGGTGCGCAGCCTGCTGCGGTGCGGCACCGCATCGCCTACATGAGCCACGACACAATGCTGTACGACGACCTGACAGCAACGGAGAACCTGAATTATTTCGCGCAGCTTCACTGCAACGCGGACGGCTGCTCCCTCTGCCATGCGTCGCCGGAGATGGCGCTGCGCGCTGTCGGGATCGATCACACGCTCTCCCGTCCGGTGGCAAACTTCTCGCAGGGCATGCGGCAGCGCGTCTCGCTGGCGCGCGCCATCATGGCCGACCCCGAACTGCTGCTGCTGGACGAGCCCTTCTCCAATATGGACGTGGATGGAGCACGCGACCTGGTCCTGCTTCTCCGCGACTTTCTTACGTGGCCGCTCGCCTCAGGAGAAG
>CALMAP010000323.1:0-3684 GCA_937859825.1 uncultured Terriglobus sp.
ATGTGATAGTCGGTGTTGATCGTGTCCGTCGCCGCCAGTGCCGCGGGACTGGTGTTGTTCGGCCGGTCGGGCTGTGGCACGAGTTGCACATCGTAACGAGCGCCAAGCGAGAGAAGGAGCTTCGGTGTGATCTTCCAGTCGTCCTCGACGAAAATGTCAAGGTTCTTGTTCCAGAAATCATCAGCGCCAACGCCAGTGATTAGGTCGGCGGTCTGGCTGAACGAGTTATAATGACGAGCTTTGCCATCAGCACCGGGATTGGCGTTGTACACGTCCTGAATCCACGAAGCGAAATTGTATTCCTGGATGGAAGATGAGTAGGTGAAGGAGCCATTGCCACCGAAGAGGTTCGCAATCTGCTCATGAATCAGATTCACGTCCACACCGACTTTTGCAGAGTGCTTGCCGATCACCTTCGAGTAGATGTCCGTAATCTGCCAGCGGTGTTCATCGGGGAAAGCACCGCGAGGCAGTGCCGAGGTCTCGCCGTAAGCAAAGATACCGGTGGTGCTGGTGCCCACGGAGATAGCCGGACCGCCCGTGTTGGTGCTCGCCGTTTCAAGGTCGCGCGACCACTGGAAATGCACGACATTGGTCGTGGTGCTGTTTAGCGCCGTTTCCGCGTTGGCAAAGAGAAATCGCTCATGGAAATTGATGCCGCCGTTCTGGGTAATGGAACCAGCACCGGTAACCGTGGAGCTGCTGTTGTACCCATTCGGCTGCTTCAGATTTTCGAACAGGAAAGACGCGGAGAGGTGTGTCTTCGATGTGACCTGGTAGTCGATGCGGGGTAGGTAAATGTCCTGCGTTGTGTTCCGGGCGAAGCTGCCCTGAACTGCACCGATGAACGAGACAGCGGCGGAACACTGCGCGGAAGAAACACCCGGAATAATCGACGGATAGACCGTGGTCCCCCGCGTGAGATACCCGCTGGTACGTCCGTCACAGAGTGCAGTCAACTGGTTTACGTTCTGTGTGCCGTTGTTGTAGCCGGAAAGATACGTGATCGGATTCCGGCGGCGATAGCCATCATAGACGGCATGAAAGAAGAGTTTGTCCTTGATGATGGGTCCGCCGACAGAGACGCCGAACTGGTGCTGCGTCTTAACCGGCTGCTGCAGGAGGAGTGCGTTGCCGCCAGTACGCCCTTGATATTTGCTGAGTGCGTCAAGCGCATTGAAACCCGGCGTGCGGTAATACTCGTATGCGTCGCCGTGAAAGCTGTTCGACCCGGATTTGGTGATGGCATTGATCACGCCGCCGGCAGACTGGCCGAACTCGGCGGAGTAGCCGGAACTGGCTGCCTGGAACTCCTTGATGGCGTCGATTGGGAAGACATAGGGCGCGCCGATTGCGCGACCGCGTGCCTCGGAAAAGAACGCCTGATTATTGTTGGCGCCATCCACCAGGTTGGTGTTGTACAAACCGGAGATGCCGCGAAAGCTGAGCAGCCCGGTGTTGCCGTCTGGCGCAACGTTTGGCGTGAGCAGCACGAAGTTATCAAAGCGGCGGCCGTTCACCGGGAGATTCGCGACGAGCTGCTCGCCGATGATCTGGGACTGCTCGGTCTTGTCCGCATCGACCAGGACCTGGTCGGTGGTAACGACGACATCCGTCGTCACGGAGCCTGCCGGGAGGGCGGCATCGACCGTGTTGGTGCCGCCAACCTGGACTGCGACATTTTTCTGGTCGACGGTGCCGAAGCCTTGGCCGGTGATCACGACCTCATAGTTGCCCGGCTGCAGGAAGCCGGCGGTGTAGTGGCCGTCCGAGTCCGTGGTGAGACTGCGCTTGGCGCCCGTTCCGGTGTTGGTCACGGTGACGGTGGCGTTGGGAACGATGGCGCCGGAGGAGTCACGAACGATACCGGCGATGCTGCCAAGCGCGGCACTCTGCGCAAAACCTGAGGTGGAGATGGCGGAGATCGCCAGGGATGCGGCTGCGAGAACGCTGACGCGCATGCGCTTTGGAATGGTCTTCAACTGCGTCGCTCCTGAATGGCGCCCGGGTCCACGAATGAAGTGAGATCCGCGGGTGTCGAAAAGGCCGGCCTTGCCGGCGAGTACGTCCCGTTCTTCTTTCGCGGAACACCCGCGAACGGCCGGAATCGCAAATTTTATATTTGGCTTAAGACTCAGCGAAAGTGTCTTCCCCTGTCAAGAGCAAGGCCCGTAATTATGCTTCCTCGCGGACGTGACGATGCAAGGACCTCGACCTGAAACGCTTTTGACGTGCTTTCTGCGGTTGAAAGGGATGCTGTTCTTTTCAATCGCTTGACGCAGGAAGCCAGTTACTTAAAGTGCGATTACCTAAGTTTCTGATTTCCATGCAGCGGTTCGTATAGCCTTGGCGAACTGAAAATTTAGGAGTTTCCCCCTGTGTTGAAAAAAAGCTTTCTCATGACCTCGGTTCTGGCGTTCTGCTGCTCAACCATGTCGGCCCGTGCTGACACAGTCGTTGTCAACTCGGCCGGTTCCACTTACTCGCCTGACACCTGGTTCGTCAATAACGTGCGTAACGGCGGTACAGCCGCAATCACCACGGCCCACGGCGACAACGGCAATGGGTCCATCCAGTTCACGGCGCCCACCGCTGGCAACGTGAAGGCTGACATGGAAATTTACTTCAGCGCCCCCAATTCGTTCCTGCTCTCGGACCTGACAGCGTTTTCTTACGATGTGTACCGTGGCTCGTCGAGCACTGCGAGTGCCCGTTACGAAGCTGCCCTGCGTCTTTACGTCACCGATGGAACGCACTCCGGTTATCTGGTTTACGAAGGTACCTATAACAATCAGGCACCGGTAGTCGATGCATTTACCTCGGTGAATGCGCTGCCTGCCTATCTGTGGGCCACTGGAACCACCATTGATGGCGCATTCAGCAACTACAACCGAACGGCTGCTGATTGGGCGGCGCTTTACCCGATGATGCGTGTGTACGGCATCAGTACGGGTGTTGGCTCCGGATGGGACGGATCGTTTGATGGCGCCGTCGACAACATCACCATTGGCTCTCGATCGGGCGGCACGAAGACTTATAACTTTGAAGCTGCCGCCAGCACCGCTGTCACTCCTGAGCCGTCAAGCCTGATCATGCTGGGCACAGGTGTACTCGGCGGCGTCGGTGCCGCTCGGCGCAGACTGTTCGCCTGATCGTGGAGAGCCTTCGCAGTGAAAAGCCCCGGCAACAATCGGGGCTTTACCTTTGCTCTTTGCTCCCAAAAGGAACGAGCGTAACCGCCTGATTACGAGTACAGCTTTTCCGGGATGACGGCGTACTGCAGAAGAATGTCGAACGGAACAATCTTCAGGGTGTTCTCGTGCGTGGCTTCCAGCACCACCGGGCATGGGGCGCCAGCTTCGTACACCTGCAGCCATCGAGCGGCGCAGACACACCAGCGGTCCCCTGCCTTAAGTCCGGGAAAGCCGAACTGCGGAGCGGGCGTGATGAGGTCGTTGCCGAGGCGCTTTGAGGTCTGCAGGAACTCCTCTGTAACCACGGCGCACACGGTGTGGACACCACGGTCGTCCGGCCCGGTGTTGCAGCAGCCGTCCCGGTAAAAGCCTGTCACGGGATCGGCACCGCACTCCTGCAGGGCCTGACCGAGCACGTTGCGGGAAGCGTCTTTGCTGGGTTCGGTCGTTGCCACGGTGGATCTCCTGCTCTTGTACGTATGTGCCGCGT
>CALMAP010000323.1:3694-8453 GCA_937859825.1 uncultured Terriglobus sp.
CCGCGGGCAGGGATTACTTTGCGGTCAGGGCGAGCTGTTGCTGGTACTCCTCGTACGGCCCCTTGTGGTCCACGACTTGGCCGTGCTCGAAGTGCCAGATTCGCGTGCCGACTTCTTCGATCAGGTCCTGATCGTGCGTGACCAGGAGAACCGTGCCGTCGTATTTTTGCAATGCCTGGTTGAGCGCATTGATCGATTCCAGATCGAGGTGGTTCGTCGGCTCGTCCAGGATGAGGATGTTCGGCTTCTGCAGCATCAGCTTGCAGAAGAGCAGGCGTGCGGCCTCTCCGCCGGAAAGGGCGTCTGTCTTCTTCAGGCCCTCTTCTCCGCGGAAGAGCATCTGGCCGAGAATCCCGCGAATCTCTTCCGTGGTCTTCTTCGGGTCCCAGGAGTGCAACCACTCCGCGACCGTGGTGCCCTTAGGAATGGCGGCGGTATGGTCCTGCGCGAAGTAGCCGATCTGCGCCTCGTGGCCCCACTTCACGTCGCCGTGGGTGCGGACGAAGTCATTGTCCTGCGTGTCCGGAAAGCCGGAGAGCAGTGATTTGATCATCGTGGTCTTGCCCGTGCCGTTGCGGCCCATGAGCATGACTTTATCGCCGCGCATGAGGGACGAAGTGAATGGCTTGAAGACGGGGCCGGTGCTACCGTCCGGTGCCGGTGTGTCATAGGTCTTGGTAACGGCCTCGACCTCAAGCACGTGCTTGCCGCTGGGGCGCAGCGTGTCGAAGCGAATGAACGGACGCTGGATATTGGAACGCGCGAGTTCGGTCGTAGCCAGGCGCTCGACTTCTTTTTTGCGGGAGTTCACCTGCGACGAGCGCGTGCCCGCGCTGAAGCGGGCAATAAAGTCGTTCAACTGCTCGATCTTCTTGGTGCGCTCTTCGTTCTGGCTCTCGATGCGGGTGCGGACGCTGACCTTTTGCATCACCATGTCGTCATAGCCGCCGGTGTAGGTGATGATCGTCTGGTAATCGATGTCGGCGGTGTGCGTGCAGACCGCATTCAGGAAGTGCCGGTCGTGCGAGATGGTGATGAGCGTGCCCTGGTAGCGCAGTAGAAAATCCTGCAGCCAGTGCACGGACTCGAGATCGAGGTAGTTCGTGGGCTCGTCAAGCAGCAGAGCTTCCGGGTCGCCGAAGAGTGCCTGGGCCAGCAATACGCGCACTTTCTGTCCACCCTGCAGCTCGGACATCTTGCGCTCGTGCACCTCGTCCGGAATGTCGAGGCCCTGCAGCAGAATCGCAGCATCGGATTCGGCTTCGTAGCCGTTCTCATCACCAACGATGCCCTCGAGCTCGCCCAAGCGGATGCCGTCGTCGTCGGTAAGGTCGGCTTTGTTGTAGAGCGTCTCGCGCTCCTCCATCGCCGCCCACAGAGGAGCGTTGCCCATGATAACGGTGTCGATCACGCGGTACGCGTCGAACTGGTACTGGTCCTGGCGCAGGATGCCGAGCTTGCGCGGCCGCTGCACGCTGCCCTTCTGGGCTTCCAGTTCGCCGGTCAACACCTTCATGAAGGTGGACTTGCCCGCGCCATTGGGGCCGGTCAGGCCGTAGCGGCGACCGGAGATAAATTGGGTGGATACGTCCTCAAAAAGGATCTTTGAGCCGTACCGCATGGTGACATTCGAGACTTGGATCATGAAATTCCTATGCAGAGAGCTTGAGTTCGGGTTGCAGAAGCAGAGCGGGCCGGGCAACGAGGACGATCACGTCTTCGAACTCAAACAGCTTTTGCTCTTTGGATGAGAACGCATACGCGGTATTGAGGCTGGGAACGTCGAACAGCGGAACAAGAGTTTGCACCATGTAGTCTTCCCGATTGCGGATGTGAATGAATTCAAGTTCCGATCGATTTGTTCCAAGTTTGCATTCCAACGCGGCCCGCAACTTTTTTCGGGCCGTACGGCTGCTCGACATCTGGTCTAGCCACAGCGCAGACACCTGCAGATCCCCGCCTCGCGTATCTGAGAAGGACGACGTGAGCATTGCAAGCGCGAACTGCCCGTGCACGAGTTCAACGTCGCGCAAGGCCAAGATTAGGTCAGCAAAGAAAGCATCTACTACCATCGACTTGTAAGCCATGTGAGTACCCCATGGGCCGGATGCTCGTAGGCATCCAGCAAATCTAAGACGTCCTGTTCAGTGCGCACCAGACTGTAGCGATCATCCACTTTCCAGTCCATAATTGTTTCCCAGCGATCCTCGAACTCTGGACTGGTTCGTCGGTCGACCAAATCTTTTCTCAACCCCGCCAGAAGAACCAGTTCTTCAACTACATGCGTCTTCAGCTTGCCGTTCAATGCAGTTTCCGGATATTCGAAAAGCTGCAGCGTTCTGCAGATGACCGCTTTGAGCGCGATTTCCAACGCATAACCGCCGATGTACCATGCACCGGCATGCTTGCCCGCGTTGAGCAGGACGCGGGCTTCTGCCAAGCGCTCCAACGCCAGCTTCTTCAGTAAGTCTGGCGACAAGCCGGCCATATTGCTATATTACCGAAGCAACAAAGTCCAGAGATCCGGCAGGTGTCAGGACAATAGACCGGATGCCAAATCTATCGTGTTCCGCATCTGAAGCTGCAATGGCACAAGCTAAAGAATCCGGCGCAAAGACGGAAAGAAAGACCCTTACCCCAGCGCAGCAGGAGCGCGAAGAAAAGCGCAAGGCAAAAGAAAAGGCCGCGAAGAAGCGCGCGTCCGTAAAAGCTGCCCGCGAGAAGCAGAAACAGCAGGCTGCCGCCGAGACGGACCGCCGTCTCTTTCAGCCCATGAGCTACTGCGCGATGCCCTCCACCGACTCGGATGGTCTGACCATGCCGCCCTTTCCCGCCCACGCCATGCGGCTTGGCTTTCCCGTAAAGGTCATGGGCGCGCCCGACCTGAAGAGCAACGACACCCGCGGCTGGCGGCTGAACCCGCACCTGCGCGTCTCGCTTGGCTATCTATGCGATATCTTCGCGTACTGCCGCAAGCACGACATTCGCATGTACCGCATGAGCAGCGACCTGGCGCCGTACCACACGCACCCGGACATGCCGCAGTTCCACACGACGGTGGAGGAGAGCCGCGACGACCTGGCGCACGTGGGTCGCATCGCGAAAGCGCAGGGTTTGCGCCTCAGCTTTCATCCGTCGCAGTACATCGTGCTGAACAGCGGAAACGAGGCGCTCACGAAGAAGTCCATTGCGGACCTGGAATCGCAGGCCACCATGCTGGACTACATGGAGCTTGGCCCTGAGGCGATCATGGTCGTCCACGTGGGTGGAGCGTACGGAGACCGCGCCGCGGGGTGTGCCAATTGGGCCAAGACATGGCCCCGTTTGAGCGAGCGCGTGCAGCGGCGGCTGGTGCTGGAGAACGACGATATCCGCTTCTCCGCCGCGGACGTGCTGAATGTGCACGAGCGCACCGGCGTAAAATGCGTCTTCGACTACCAGCACCACTGGTGCTTCAACCCGGAGAAGCTGGACATGGTGGAGACGCTTGCGCGCTTTCTGAAGACATGGCCCAGCGGTGTGCGCCCCAAAATGCACTTTAGCTGCGCGCGGACGGAGATGCGTGAAATCAAGCGAAAGAGCCGCAAGACCGGCCTGCTTGAAACCGTGCTGCAGCCGCCCATCTGGACCGGCCACGCAGACTTTAACAATCCATTCGAGACAATTCCCTTCCTGCGCTCGATCCAGCATCTTGAGACCGACATCATGCTTGAATCAAAAGCGAAAGACCTGTCGCTTCTGCGGCTTCGCAATGACATTGCAAAGTATGCGCCGGACCTTGCAGAGCGCTATGCGATCAAGCTGAATGCACCGGTCGAAGATGCAGGGGAAGTAGTGGAAGACGACGAAGCACTCGAAGCCGATGAGGGTTAGGTTGCCTTTATGAGCAGAGTGCGGATTCGCCACCTTAACCGCTCGTTGCGGTTAAGGTGGGTCTCACGAATGCGGACTCCGTGAGCGATCATCCCGCTTCACCCTGCAAACGCTCAAGCAGCCCTGTGACCTTGCCCGCATCGATCGTCTCCGATGCAAGCTGAACACCGTCGGACCAGGATGGGGATTGCCCCGCGACCAGGAAGACCGCTGCGGTGTTGAGAAGAACGACATCGCGCGAAGCACCCTGCTTCCCGGCGAAGATGGCTCGAAGGATTGCGGCATTTTCTTCGACACCGCCGCCCGGCAATCCGGCGGTCGAAGGGTGGAGGCCAGCAGCCTCCGGCGAGATCGTAAAGACGTTTACCTCGGTTCCCCTCACCTCAGCTACCGTGCTCTCACCTGCAAGGGAAAGCTCGTCCAGCCCGCCGCTGCCGTGGACAACCATCGCGTGCAGCATATCTCCGCGCGCGGCGAGTGCGTGCGCGACCAGGTGCACCGCCTCGGCGGAATAGACGCCAATCACCTGCCGCCGTGCACCCGCAGGACTCGTCATCGGACCAAGCAGGTTGAACACGGTGCGGAAGGGCAGGCTGCGCCGCACCGCACCGACGCGCTTCATGGCTGGGTGCATCGCGGACGCAAGTAAAAAGGCAAAGCCATGCTGCCGCAACGCCGCCGTGGCACTTTCGGCACTGTGGGTTACGGGGACGCCGAGCGCTTCGAGCACGTCCGCCGAACCGCAGCGCGAGGTGATCTTGCGGTTACCGTGCTTGGCGATAGGCACACCCGCAGCGGCTGCAACGAGAGCAACCGCCGTAGAGATGTTGAAGGTGCCGGAACCGTCGCCACCGGTGCCGCAGGTGTCCACGACGCCGTCGCGTTC